>DATCOD010000125.1:0-11568 GCA_036564905.1 Candidatus Limnocylindria bacterium | reverse complement strand
GGCCGCGGCGGGTCAGCCCACCAGCGGCTCACGTGCGGCTCGAGGAGCCACCGGCGGATCTGCGGGAGATCCGCCTCCGTGAGCGCCGGGAAGTCGTAGTTCAGGCTCGGGCGTACTCACTGATGCCGAGCCGATCGAGCGTCTCCGGCATCGGCACGCCCTCATCCGACCACCCGCGGCTGCGGTAGTACGCGCGGACCTGCAGGGCGATGTCGTCGGCATCGAGTCGCACGCGCGAGAGGACACCTGAGGTGTGCGGCTTCATCGCCTGCTCGGGCAGCGTGTCGTCGCCGGCGCCGAAGCCTTCGCGGTTGTTGAACAGGCGCGCGAGGGTCAGCGAGCGCTCGCCGATGTCCGCGAGGCCGGCGGCGTCGAGGCCCCACCCGGTGACCGCGTTCAGGATGTCGGTCAGCTTCGGGTCGTCGTAGCGCAGGAAGAAGCACATGCCGACCGTGTTCTTCGCCGAGCGCGAGGGCAGGTTCGAGTTCATGTGGTCGCCCCCCGTCGGGCTCGTCGCGTAGCTCATCCGGACCTGCTTGCCGTACTCGGTGCGCTGACGCGGATCGTGCATCGCGAGCTCCTGCCCGCGCACCGCGGTGAGGTACTCCGCGCCGCCCAGCGTCCGTGCGGCACGCACGGAGCCCTCGGCGAGCGTGTCGCCGAGCCCGCGCCGGTGCGCCACCGCGTCCGTCGCCACGAGGATCGCCTTGCCGTTGCCGAACTCGACCGGCTGCCCATCCAGCTCCGCGTCCGGGAGCAGTCCCCTCGCCCGGAGGTCCATGACCCATGCGACCGTGGCCCCGAGGGAGATCGTATCCAGACCGAGGGCGTTGCACCGCTCGTTCGTCTTCGACAGGAGCGCGAGGTCGTCCACGCCGCAGTCCGCGCCGAGCGCGGCGACCGATTCGTACTCGATGCCCCCGTACTTCGGGTCGATCTGGTACGGCTGCTCCATCTTGACGACCTTCTTGCACCGGACGGAGCAGGCCCAGCAGGCCTCCATCTTCACGCGGTAGCCCTTCTCGACGAGCGCCTCGGCGCTGATCTCCGCGGCGCCCTCGAACGGTCCGCCGTTGTAGTTGCGGACGGCCATGCCGCCGACCCGGGTGTAGCCGTCGAGGCCCATACCGGTGCCGAAGTTGTGGAACGCCCAGTGGTTCTCCTGGAGCGTGTCGGCGACCCAGCGGCCGATCTCCTTCACCTTCGCGGCGTCGTGCAGCGGCACGCTGCGCGAGCCCTTCACGACGATCGCTTTGAGCTTCTTGCTGCCCATGACCGCGCCCAGGCCGGCGCGGCCGGCGATGTCCTTGTAGTCGTTCACGATCCCGGCGAAGCGCACGAGGTTCTCGCCGGCCGGCCCGATCTCGCAGACGCGCGCGAGCCGCTCGCCGACCTCGGCCTTGAGCGTCTCCTCGGTGTCCATGATCTCGAGGCCCCAGAGGTGCGCGGCGTCGCGGATCTCGACCTGATCGTCCTTGATCCACAGGTACACCGGCGCCGCGGCCGCGCCGGTCACGACGATCGCGTCCCAACCGCAGCGCTTGAGCTCGGCGCCCCAGAACCCGCCGACCTCGGCCTCGCCGAAGCCGCCGGTGAGCGGCGACTTGGCGCCGACGGCGTGCCGCGACGCGCCCGACAGCGGCGTGCCGGTGAGCACGCCCATCGCGAAGATCAGGAGGTTCTCGGGCCCGAGCGGGTCAACGTCCCTGGGCAGCTCGGTGAGCAGGTAATGGGCGATGAGCGCGCGGCCGCCGGGATGCCGACGGAACGTCGCCTCGTCCATCGCCTCGACCGATGTGGTGCCGTTCGTCAGGTCGACGCGGAGCACCTTGCCCCAGCTGCCGTAGCGCTCGCTCATCAGAGTCCGATTATCGTCGAACCGACGTGAGCGAGTACGACCTGATCTGCGACGTCTGCGCGATCACCGTCGAGCCGCGCGATGCGGTGGTGACGTGGGTGGCCGATGGGCAGGGCGAGCACGACTTCACCCTCGCGCACATCGCGTGCGCGCCATCCGGGGCCACGGAACGCGCTGAGGTGAAGCGCCTGGTCGCCCCGAACACGTTCCTCGGATTCGTGACCGAGCGCTTCGGGAAGCCGAATCCGGACCCGGAGCCGCTGCGGACGATCGTCTGGGCGCTGGCCCCGTTCGTCATGCGCCACGACAATCCCGCGGAGATGGACCTGATGCGCGCGGCGTCGTTCGGGGCCGAGCCCGGCGTGAAGTTCGGGACCCCCGCGGCAGCCGGCGGGACGCCGAAGCCGAAGGACGAGGGCGGCGGCAAGTAGCGCAAGAGCCGTCAGCGGACGCGGCCGGAGGCCGCGGTGCGCCTAATCGTCGAGCTTGCGGCCCCGCCAGTAGCGCACGTTCCCATTGCTCCGGTACCGCGGCCCGCCGAACCCCATCGTGAGGTAGTAGGCCGCCCCGCCGAAGAGCAACGGGAGGAGGAAGTCGCTCGAGGGCAGCCGCTGCCAGATGCCGATCGTCTCGCCGAGCGCCGCGGCGGCGATGACGATGAGGAACCGGATCCAGGCGCGCCGCTCGCGATCCATCACGTGCCGCTCTTCAGCAGGAACGAGGCTTCACGGGCCCATTCGCCGCACTGCGCGAGCTCGTCGCGGGACACGAGATTCGCCCGGACCGCGAGCTTCAGCTCGTCGCGAAGGGTCGTCTGCAGCATCTCGGGGCCGTCGGTGTTGAAGCTGAAGTGGACCTTGTGCTTCCGGAACACGGCGATGAACTCACGAAGCTCGTCGAGATCCCGCACGACCTTCGTGTCCAGATTGGAGGACGGGCAGATCTCCAGATGGATGCCCCGCTCCGCGAGCCGCTTGCAGAGCCCCACGTCCTGCGCCGCGTGGATCCCGTGCCCGATGCGATCGGGCTCGAGGTGGGTCAGGACCTCGTCGACCGACTGCCAGTCCTCATCCTCACCGGCATGGACCGTGATGCCCAGGCCGGCCTTGCGCGCCCGCCTGAACAGGGCCGCGTAGTCGGCGTAGTGGAACTCCGGATTCTTCGGTCCGGCGATGTCGATCGCGATCACACCGCGCTTGCGGTACTGGATGGCCTTGTCGACGACGATCTCGTTCATCCGGTGGTCGAAGGTCCGATCGAGGCAGAAGATGAGCCCGACCTTCACCGGGTACTCGAGCGCCGCGCGGTCGAGCCCGCGGATCGACGCCATGATGATGTGGTCGAGGTCCTGTTCGCCGCCGCGGTTGCGCTTCAGCGGGTTGTAGCGAAGCTCGAGCGTCGTGATGTTCGCCTTGCGGTACGCGCCGCCGATGACGGCGTACACGGACTGCTCGAGCGCGATCGGGCTCGACTGGATGAGCTCGGTCCAGTGGTACAGCTCGAGGAAGTCCTCGAACGACTTGCGCCGTTTGGGATGCACCGTGATGAGATCGACGAACTCCCAGTAGTCCTTCGTCGGGAGACGGATGCCCTGGGCGTGCGCGATGCCCCACATCGCGGCCGGGTCGACGGCGCCGCCGAGGTGGACGTGGAGCTCGGTGAGCTCGTCTCCGAGGGGGTGTGGCACCCCCGGCTAGCTACCCCGTTCGAATTTGCGAGCCAAAGCTCGCAAAGAGCTCATGGCTGGTGGATTCGCTCGGCCCGGCAAAGCCGTGCCTCGCTCAATTCCCTTGCTCTCTGCTCGTCGGTGGGCGGCGCACGCGGCGGCGGCGACGCGGGCGTGACGGCTTGCCCTCGGGGTGCGCGCTCCAGATGGCGTGCCCATCGTCGTCGGCGGAGCACACCTGCAGGAGGCGATCCCAGACCTCGGCGCGCCTGAGCTCCTGCTCGGCGGCGGCGCCGTCGATCGCTCGCTCGAGCATGACATCGCAGTCGTAGGGTGACCCGACGAGGCTCCAACCGTTCTCGGTGAGGAGGTCGACCAGGCGCGCGATCTCGGTGAGCTTCTGGGGGGTGTCGGATACGAATTCGCGAAGCCAGCCGGAGTAGCTGCGCTTGCCGCGATCGGCACGGTCAAGCTCGTCGCGTACGGTCCCGAACACGTGGATGAGGATGTACGACGGACCGGCCATCGTCACGATGTTATCCGCGCTCTTCGACGAAGCGATAGCCCCCGTCCGAGTCCTTCGCGATCACGACGAGCGCCCCGTTCTTGAAGCCGCTCTGGCCCTTCAGGTCCCGGCAGAACAAGTGGTAGTGCTCGTGCTCCGGTGGCACGCACATGCACTTCTCGGCCTGGATCTCCGCGTCGAAGCGGCGCGCGCCGATGCGCAAGTGCACGGGCGCACCAGGCTCGGGGAACAGCTTCCACGCCTCTTTCGTGATGAGGATCCTGCCCTTGCGGACATCTTCGGAGCTGAGGCGGTGACGGTAGGTGCTACGTGAAACGCTCATTCGGTAGCACTATTTTCGCATATCGCGGGGCCCCTGTGTCGGCTGTGTGCCCTACGCCTCAGAAGCGCCCAAGCTGGCGCTCGGATCGTCCAAAAACCGCATCAAATGCACCACTGGAACGTCGGACCCGGCCGCGCGCAGGCCGGCGACGATCTGGATGATGCAGCCCGGGTTCGCCGAGACGACCACGTCCGGGCGGGCCGCCTGGATCGCGGCGACCTTCTGCCGCTGGAGCTCGCCGGCGACCTCGGGGTGCGTGAGGTTGTAGATCCCGGCGCTCCCGCAGCAGCGTTCGGCGTCGGCAATGGGCACGATCGTGACGTTCGGCATGGCGGCGAGCAGGGCCCGCGGCTCGCGTCGGATCTTCTGCCCGTGCGCCAGATGGCACGCGTCCTGGTAGACGACCCGGATCGGGCGCGGAGCGCGGCTCGTGACCGCGTCGGTCGGCACGGCCTGCGACGCGTCGCGCACGCGGGCGCTGAACGCGTGCGCGCGGTCGGTCCAGGCCGGGTCACCGGCGAGCAGCTCGCCATAGGCCTTGAGCTGGGCGCCGCAGCCCGCGGCGTTCACGACGATCGGCCCTTCGGTCCCGGAGAACGCGTCGATATTCAGGCGCGCGAGCTCCCGCGCCGTATCGCCGTCACCCGAGTGGGCATGCAGAGCGCCGCAGCAGGTCTGCTCCCGGCACGCGGTGACGCGCGCGCCGCCGCGCTCGAGCATCCGGACCGTCGCGCGCTCGGTCTCGCCGAACGCGGTGCGCATGATGCAGCCCGCGAAGAACGCGACGTCGGCGTCACGACGCTCGACCAGAACATATGGCGCGCCCTCGGACCGGAGCGCGAGGGCATCCATCGTCCGCAGGCGCGTCGGGAGCAGCCGCGTCGCGCGCAGCACGCGCTGGGCACCGCTGCGGACATAGAGGTCGAGCAGCGCGGTCGCGACGCGGAGCCGGCGGGGGTCGACGATCGTACCGAGGCCGAGACGGCGGATGGCGCCGGCGCCGCGGCGAGGACGCGCGCGCGCGCGCAGATCCTCGCGGGCGCCCTCCATGATCCGGCCGAACGGCACACCCGACGGACACGCCGTCTCGCAGGCACGGCAGACGAGGCATGCCTCGAGATGCCCGACCACTCGTTCGTCGACCGCGCCGTCGGTCGTGACCATCTGGCGGATGAGCTGGACCCGGCCTCGGGGCGAGTCGGCCTCGTCGCCCAGGACCCGATACGTCGGGCAGTCGTTCAGGCACAGGCCGCACGAGATGCAGGTCGCGAGGTCGTCCGCGCGCACGTGCGACGACAGGACGATGGGCGCGGTCTGGGTGGAGATGTCCCTACGATACCGGGACCGCATGGCCCTCCAGACCCGAACGATCGCCGAGCGACTGCGCGCGGTGCTGCCCGGCGACCGCGTCATCGACGACCCCGCGACGCTGGAGCCGTACTCGTACGACGCGTCGTTCTGGTCGCTGCGGATGCAGCACCGGCCGGATGTGGTCGTGGTGCCCGAGACCACCGCGGACGTCGTCGCGACCATGCGCGTCGCGCACGAGACCGGCACCCCGATCGTGCCGCGCGGGGCGGGCACCGGCCAGACCGGCGGCGCGGTCGCGGCGCGCGGCGGCATCGTCGTGTCGTTCGCGCGGATGCGGCGGATCGTCGAGATCGACCGGCCGAATCTCCAGGCCGTCGTCGAGCCCGGGCTCGTCTTCGCCGACTTCCAGCTCGCCCTCGCGGAGCGGGGCCTGTTCTTCCCGCCGGACCCCGGGAGCGGCCGCTCCTGCACCCTCGGCGGAATGGTCGCGAACAACGCGAGCGGTCCGCATGCGGTGCGCTGGGGCACGACGTCCGCGTACGTGCTCGGCGCCGAGGTGGTCCTCGCCGACGGCTCGGTCATCGTGACCGGCGGCGAGCACAGCAAGGCACTCAAGTCGTCGAGCGGCATCGACCTCACGAAGCTCTTCGTCGGGTCCGAGGGGACGCTCGGGATCCTCACCCGCCTCCGCCTGCGCGTGCAGCCGAGGCCCGCGGCCCGCGCGGTGTGCCTCGCGGCGTACGCGAGCGTGGACGACACGGTCCTCTCGCTCGACGACCTGTTCGCGGCCGGCATCCTGCCGTCCACCGCCGAGCTGCTCGACCGCAGCGCCGTCGAGGCGATCCAGCGCTACCGGCCGCAGCTTGGTCTTCCCGACGGCGAGGCCGTCCTGTTCATCGAGGTCGACGGCCCGCCGGACTACGTCGCGTCCGCCGTGCGTTACGTCGACGGCATCGTCAGGAAGCGCGCGACGGTCACACGGTTCGCCGAGACCGAGTCTGAGGTCCAGCAGCTGTGGGCCGCGCGGAGCGGGATGGCGGCCGCGTCGGCGCTCGCGCATCCCGACAAGCACCGGATCTTCGCCGGCGAGGACCTCGCGGTGCCGCTCTCGGAGATCCCGCGAACGATCCGCACCGCGCGCGAGATCGCAGCTGAGCTGAAGATCGCGGTCCTGTTCTACGGCCACTTCGGCGATGGGAACGTCCACACCGCGATCCTCATCGATCCCGCGGACCCCGACGAGGTGACTCGCGCGGACGAGCTTGCCGACCGGCTGCACAAGCTGGCGGTCGCAGTGGGCGGCACCGTGACCGGCGAGCACGGGACCGGCGCGGTCCGGCAGCAGTACATGCGGCTCGAGCACGGCGCCGCGCTCGACGTCATGCAGCGGGTGAAGGACGCGCTCGACCCGAAGGGGATCTTGAACCCGGGCAAGATCTACGGGCCGTAGCCACGGAACCGGATCGGCGTCGCGGTCGTCTACCTGCCATGCGGATGCTCATGATCCTGGCCATCCTCCTGGCCGCGTGCTCGGCCGCCGCGCCGGGATCAGGCATCCGGGGAACGATCCTGGCCGGTCCGGCGTGCCCCGGTCCCGCGCGTCTGGACAGCCCGTGCCCCGATCGGCCGGTGTCGATGACCGTCGAGGTCGCGAACGGCACGACCGTCGTCGCCACTGTGACGAGCGACTCCGCGGGGGCGTTCAGCGTCGATGTCGGCCCGGGGACCTATACGTTGCGCTCGAAGAGCGGGCTGCCGACGCTGAGGTCATCGACCGTGGTCGTGGTAGCCGGCCGGTACACGGCGGTCGAGCTCCACGCCGACACGGGGATCCGCTAGCTAGGCGAAGTACCCGTAGTCGCCGAGCAGCAGCCGCAGGAAGAACAGCGAACAGAGGATGACGATCGCGATGCGGTGCGAGAAGATCGCCCGCGGCTGCTCGCGCGCGACCTGCGCGACCTGGCCCCAGAAGAACAGCACGAGCGAGAGCTCGCTGAACATGAATGCCGCGTGCACGTAGCCGAGCGGGGTCCACGAGTACGGCTGGGTCATCGTCCAGTTCAAGAGCGCGTGCGTCGCCTGATAGAGATGGACCGCGATCGTCAGCACGCCGCCGAGGAGTACGGCGCCGGTCACCTCCGCGACGTGCGGCCGGCGGCGCCACTGCGCGAGCTGGCTCACGATGAACAGGTTCACGATCGGGAGCAGGAACGCGTCGCCGACGATCGCCGACGTGTACGAGAGCGTCGTGCGGTAGTGCAGGATGATCGGATCAGCGGTCCAGCGAAGGTAGAGGCTGCCGGCGGCCTGGGTCACGAAGCCGAAGAGCAACGTGGCGAAGAACACCGCTGTCAGCAGCACCCAGGGGCGCGGCTGATAGGCGGCGACGGTCCGAAGCACGCTCACCTCTCCTGTGTTGGTCGGTGGAGCCTACCAAAGGGCGGTGGCAGGGCGGCAGCAAGCGCTAGGCGGCGACGCGGTACGGCCGCTCCGGATCGCCGATGGCCCGGATCTGGGCGTGCACCTCGCGATGGCAGTTCGCGCAGAGGAGGACGCACTTGGCCAACTCGGCTTGCACGCGGGCCCAGCTTCTCGGTATGCCGTCCACGGAGATACCGAACTCCTTCGACCTCGCGTCGAGATGGTGGAACTCGAGTGCGTCGACTGGCCCCGCGAAGCCGCAGTCACGACAAGCGCCGCCTGCCGCGGCGATGGCCCTGAGCTTGATGTTCTGTCTGAATCGGACGACAGGATGTCCGCTGTTGGTCTTCGTCTGTGCGTGGCGGATGCGATGACAGTTGGCACACACGAGAAAGCACTTGTCGGCCTCGCGCCGCGCCCGCTCGATGCTGCCGAGAAATCCACCAAGGGAGAACTCTTTCGTCCCTGGGTCGCGATGATGAAATTCAAGCGCCCAGACTGTTCGGCCGTAGCCGCAGTCCTCGCACCGGCTGCCCCGCGCGGCGATCAGCTCTGCCTTCATCCAGATACGGCGGCGTCGACCGTAGTTGACCCACGACTGACGGCGACGGACGCCCGGATCGTCAAGTGGACGCGTCGACGTGTTGTGCGCGCCGAACGGCGAGCAGGCCAAACAGAATCGGCGACTGCTCAGCACGCGCACCTTGCCCTCGATCAGGAGACGCGACGGGAATCCGGCACCGCACGAAGCACAGACCTGCACATACGAACGATCGGCACGCCCGTGCGTGCCGATCCGGGCTCCCCGAGGAGGACTCGAACCTCCGACCCAGCGATTACCCGCTCCCCGAGGTTTCCCTCGGACGTGGACTATCTCATCACCGTGACCGTCGCCGGTCCGTAGGTGCCGGGCGCTTAGTCTCTGAACCTTCCCGAGGCGTTCCCTCGGGCTTGGCTGCGGATTGCCCTGGCGTTCTCACGCTGTAGGTTTCCCGCAATTCACCCGGTGTTCACTCCTGAGTTTCCTCAGAAGGCTGCCACATGGTCGACAGTCGCTTGCTCTACCAAACTGAGCTATCGGGGATCGCTCCAGCAGTTTACCGGATGCGCGCGAATAGGAATGTAATTGCGGTGCGGTGATCGGGACGCACCAGACGTTCTGCAAGGGCCTGCCTCGGGCGGTCGCCGCCGAGCTCGGCGCCGCCGCGCCCCACGACGTCGCCACCGGCTGGATGGTGAAGCTCTGGTTCGGGAACAAGGACCTGCACTTCGAGTGCGGGGTCTACCTGCACCGCAAGGTCGTGGAGCTCGGCCTCCACTTCGAGAGCGACGCGCTCACGAACCAGCTGCTGCTCGGCGCGGTCCGCGGGCGCGCCAAGACGATCGCGCGGCGGCTGCCGGCGGCGCGCATCGAGAGCTGGGACAAGGGCTGGGCGCGGGTCTGGGAGCCGATCCCGCTGCAGGCATTCGACCCGGCGTTCAGCGCGCGCGTGACGAAGACGCTCGCGACGTACGTGCGCGTGCTCGAGCCCATCCTGGAGGACTCGTTGCCAGCGGACGTGCGCTGGAGCCGATAGCCTCACCTGGATCAAGCGCGCGGAGGATCGACATGCCGACGACACATGAAGCGACCGCCACCTGGCGCGGCGACCTGAGCGGGGGCGCGGGCGCCGTCTCGACCAAGAGCGGCGTGCTGAAGCAGGCCGGAACGAGCTGGAAGGAACGGACCGAAGGGACCGGTGGGGCGGGCGCGACCAGCCCAGAGGAGCTGCTTGCCGCCGCGCACGCGAGCTGCTTCTCGATGGCCTTCGCGGTGCGGCTGGCGAAGGCCGGCGTGGCGGACCCGGACATCACGGTGACCGCGACGGTCACGTTCGGTCCGAAGCCCGCGGGCGGCAACGCGGTGCTCTCGAGCGCGCTCGCCGTGCGCGCGCAGGCGCCGGACGGCGATGTCATGAAGCTGAAAGCGGTGGCCGAGGACGCGAAGGAGAACTGCCCGATCTCGAAGGCGCTGCAGGGGAACGTCGCGCTCAGCGTCGAGGCGACGCCGCGCTAGCGGGTCTCTCGCGCGGCCGAAACCGCTTCCTCGCAGTTCCCGATCAAGCGCTGTGCTCCGCCGAGCGCGCGCGGCACGTCGAAGCGGTGATCGAAGTTCCCGAGGTTCTCCGCCGCTTCGAGCGCCTCTTCGAGCGCCGAGCTGGCGAGCCGGAGCGCTGACGCGAGGCGCTCGAGCTCACCTTGGTCGACGATCACGATGCCGATGGTGCCACGCCGGGCGACCCTATGCTCGGCTCCGTGATGGAGCAGCTCCGCACTGTCCGGCAGATCCGCCAATACTCCCGCGAACCCGTCCGCGCTGATGCCGTCGGAGAGCTGCTCGAGGTCGCCCGGTGGGCTGGCAGCTCGCGCAACTCGCAGCCCTGGCACTTCATCGTGATCAGCGACGCGGATGTGCTTCGGCGGATCAGCGAGCTCCGACCGAACATCAACTGGGTCGCGGGGGCACCGCTCGCGATCGCGATCGTGCTCGACGGCACGAGCGATCTGAGCGAGTCGTACGACGAGGGCCGGGTGACGGAACGACTGTTGGTCGCCGCCCACACGCTCGGCCTCGGCGCCGGCACGGCGCACTTCGGGAACGCGGCCGATCAGGCGAAGGCGAAGGAGATCCTCGGTATCCCCGCCGAACGCGCCGCGCGCTCGCTCGTGACCATCGGCCACCCGACGTCAGTGAAGGATCCGCGGCCGAATCCGCGGCCCGGCGGGCGGAAGCCGCTCTCGGAGATCGTGAGCTACGGGCGCTGGGGCAAGGCGAAGGGCTGAACAGGACGCGGGAATGTCCCAGCGGTGATCGGGGTCATGTGCTCGCAAGTGATCGAGCAGCTCCGCATCCGGCAGGTCCGACAATATTCGTCCGAGGCGGTCAATGATGATGTCGTTGCTCAGCTCCTCCAGATCGCGCGCTGGAGCGGGAGCTGGGGCAACTCGCAGCCGTGGCACTTTGTAATCATCCGTGACCGCGACGTGCTGCGACGCATCAGTCAGGTGCGGCCGCTCATGAGCTGGCTCGCCGCCGTGCCGCTCGCGATCGCCATCGTGCTCGACGAAGCGGGCACGAGCCAGGCGTACGACGAGGGCCGCGTGACGGAGCGGCTGCTGATCGGCGCGCACATCCTCGGGCTCGGCGGCACAGCGTGGTTCGGCGACGACGCGCAGGAGGCGGAAGCGAAGCGGATCCTCGGCATCCCGGCGGAGCGGACCGCGCGATCACTTGTCGCGATCGGCCATCCGACGTCGGCCAAGGATCCGGTCCTCGATCTCCTGACCGGCGGGCGGAAGCCGTTGTCCGAGCTCGTGAGCTACGAGCGCTGGGGGAAGTCCGCGCGCTGAGCGAGCTCGGAGCCGCCCGATCGGCGGCTCCGGCTCACGTCAATTACTCGAGGTAGTCCTTGAGCTTGCGAGAC
>DATCOD010000124.1:0-3223 GCA_036564905.1 Candidatus Limnocylindria bacterium | reverse complement strand
TACGCGGAAACCTCCGCTTTCGTCACGTCGACCACGGTGCCGATGACGAGACCCTTGGGGTACAGGGAGCGGAGCTCGGCCCCCACGCCGAGGCCCGCGGTGACAACGACGTCACCCGACTTGACCGGATCGCTCTGGAGGATCCACTCCATCACGAGCGTGTCTCCGTACTGGCCACGCACGATGCCGCTCGCCCGCGACTTCTGCACCAGCGCGGACACGCTCGAAGCGGAGTCGGTGATGAGCAGCACCTTCGCGTAGTTCGTCCCTGCCTCGCTCACGCGTCCGACGACGCCTTGCTCCGACAGCACGATCTGATCGACGTGCACGCCCTGATCCGTGCCGGCCCCGATGACGATGGTCTTCAGGACGCCGCTCGGGTCGCGCGCGATGACCGGCGCCACGATCGTCTTGTACGGAAGCGCGCGCTGGGCCGCATCGAGCTTGGCGCCCTGCTGCGCCGCGATCGCCGCCTCGGCGAGCCGCGCGTTCTCGAGCGTGAGCCGGTCGTTCGCGGCGCGAAGATCGGCGTTCTCCGCGCGGATGCGATCGAACTCGCCGATCGCTTGGAAGAAGCGATCCGTCGCGACCCCGGTCTCCGCGAGCGCGCGCTGCACCGGGACCAGGAGCTGCGTCCCGATCCCGGCGGCTCCCTGCACGACCGACGCCGAGCGGAACAGCAGGATGAGCAGCGAGATCGCGAACAGCGCGGCGAAGGGACGAGCGACGCTGTTGGTCCGCCGCTGGCGCGTGCGGCCGAGCGTCGTCATCAGCGAGGCATGATCGCGTATGTCTCGGTCACGAGGCTCCGGTCGTACTTCACGAGGTCCTCGAGGACCATACCGGTGCCACGCGCGACGCAGGTGAGCGGATCGTCGGCGATGTGCACGGCCATCTGCGTCGCCTCCGAGATCCGCGTATCCATCCCACGCAGGAGCGCGCCACCGCCGGCGAGGTAGATGCCCTGATCCATGATGTCGGCGACGAGCTCCGGCGGCGTCTCCTCGATGGTGTCCTTCACCGCGTCGACGATCTGCTGGACCGATGGATCGATCGCCTCACGGATCTGCGCGCTCGTGACCTCGATGCTGCGCGGGAGACCGGTGAGGAGATCGCGGCCGCGGAAGAACGTGGACACCTCTTCGTCAAGGGGATACGCGGAGCCGATCGCGATCTTGATGTCCTCGGCGGTCCGCTCACCCATGAGCAGGTTGAACTCACGACGGGCGTACGACACGATGTCCTGGTCCATCTCGTCGCCGCCGATGCGGATCGATCGCGCGACGACGATGCCACCGAGCGAGGTCACCGCGACCTCCGTCGTGCCGCCGCCGATGTCCACGATCATCGAGCCGCTCGGCTCGAGGATGGGAAGCCCCGCGCCGATCGCCGCGGCCATCGGCTCTTCGACGAGCCGTGCCCACCGCGCGCCCGCGTTGATCGCAGCCTCCTGCACCGCCCGCTTCTCCACCTCGGTCACACCGGATGGGATGCCGATGATGACGCGCGGGCGCGGGAACAGCGCGACCCGGTCGTGCACCTTGTGGATGAAGTGCTTGAGCATGTACTCGGTGATGTCGAAGTCGCTGATGACGCCGTCCTTCAGCGGCCGGATGGCGACGATGTTCTGCGGCGTGCGGCCGAGCATGCGCTTCGCTTCCGCACCGACGGCGAGGATGGCACCGGTCTTCATGTCCTTCGCGACGACGGAGGGCTCGCTGATCACGATGCCGCGGCCGCGCACGTGCACGAGCGTGTTCGCCGTGCCGAGGTCGATGCCGACATCACGGGAGATGAGCCCCCAGAGGGATTCGAACAAGCTGGACGCACCCTTTCAAGAACGCGCGTTGGTCGATACCGAGGATAGGGGCCAGGGACCGCTTGCGGTGGACGACGCCGGAGGCGCCGGCCATGGAGAACGCTCGCTTCCCCGCTCCGGAGCGACCAGCTCAGGTCAGCGCGCCCCGCTCCCGAAGGCTGACGTGGCGGCCCGCGCCGATGATCACGTGATCCACGACCGACACTCCGAGCAGCCGTCCGGCGGCCACGGCATCCCTGGTCGTGCGTAGGTCATCGGTCGACGGCTCGGGGTCGCCGGACGGGTGGTTGTGGCCGAGGATGACGCCCGCGGCGTTCCGGCGGAGCGCTTCGGTGAACAGCTCGCCGATCCGGACGGACGTGCCGGCCACGTTCCCCGTATAGATAGGACAGACGGCGATGAGCCGCTGCTTCCGGGTCAGGAGCGCGACGACGAGGGCCTCCCGATCCCGGTGGGCCAGATGTGGCGCGAGCGCGCGTGCCGCTGACGCCGGCGTGTCGAGCACGTCGCCCTCCCGCTCCGCCGCGAGCGCCCGTCGCCCAAGCTCCAGCGCCGCGACGACCCGCGCGGCCGTGGCGTTCCCGAGGTCGAGCGTGGCCAGATCGGCGCGCGCGAGCGCCCCGATACCGCCGATCGACTGGATGAGCGTCTCGGCGATCGCGAGCGCCGATCGGCGTTTGGTGCCCGAGCCGATGATGACCGCGAGCAGCTGGGCGTCGGAGAGCGCGGCTGGTCCGTCGCGGATGAGGCGCTCGCGGGGGCGAAGAGCCTCCGGCCAGTCGCGGATCGGCACGCTGATAGATCGGCGCGCCGTTGCGCTAGGGCTGGGTCGAGGCCTTCTCGGTCACGGCCGCGCTGTCCTTCCCGCCGGTGTGCACGGTCCAGTCACGCTCGTCGAAGTCCTTCGCGCAATACGGGCAGATGTTCCACTCGGGCCGGATCAGCTTCGCGCACGACGGACAGACCCGCTTCAGCCGCGTGCGGCACGTCGGGCAGAGGATGAAGTCCTCGTGGACCCGTTCGTGACAGGTGGGGCAGACGATGCGCTGCTCCGCCTCCGCGAGGAGGCTCTCCTCCGCCAGCTGACGTTCGTAGGCCTCGCCGATCGTCTCGCGCGAGCGGACGATCAGGTAGACGAACAGGCCCAGGACCGGCACGCCCGTGACGAGCAGGGCGGCCAAAACGGGGAGGATCCGGTTCTCGGTCCGGTTCTGCGCGTCGCGATAGGTCCAGAAGATCTGCGCGATATACAGGATGAAGAGGTACAGCCCGACGAAGCGCACCCCGAACTGCACGATCGCGCTGTTGACGAACCCGCTCCAGATCCCGCCGAAGTCCGGCATCGCCTACACCCCCGCGCGCGCCGGCCGGCCGCCCTCGGCCGCGACGCGCTCTCTCCAATAG
>DATCOD010000123.1:0-2831 GCA_036564905.1 Candidatus Limnocylindria bacterium | reverse complement strand
CGCGCGATCCGATCGCGCGGCGCATGAGCCGGTGACGATCCTCGCGGCCCGCGGCGCGACGGTCGGCGAGGTCGTCGCCTACCGCACCGCCCCGGTCGCGCCGACCGAGCCGGTCCCCGCGGGCGCCATCGCCGTGTTCGGTTCACCCTCGGCGGTCGAGGGATTCGCGCTGTCGGGAGCCATCGGCCTCGGCGGCGCGGTCGCGGTCGGCGAATCGGCTGCCACGCGCGTGCGCGCGCTGCTCGGGATCGATCCGCGGGTGACCGGGCCGGATGACGACGAGATCGCCGCCGCGGTGCGCGGGCTCGTCCAGGAGACGGATGCGGTCGCCGGTCGCTGAGTCGATGCTGTTCGACCGGCACCGCCGCCTGCGGCGCAGCGCCGCGCTGCGCTCGCTCGTGCGCGAGCACCGCATCGACCCACGCTCGCTCGTCCTTCCGGTGTTCGTGGACGCGCGCCTGAGCGCGCCCGAGCCGATCGCCTCGCTCCCCGGCCACTCGCGGTGGCCCGCGAGCGCTGTCCTCCAGGTCGCGGAGCGCGCCGCGGCGGCGGGGATCGGCGGCCTGCTCCTGTTCGGCCTGCCGGACGCGAAGGATGAGACCGGCGGTGGAGCGTCAGACCCGCTCGGTCCGGTGCCCGACGCGCTGCGCCGCATCCGCGCCAGCGGAACGGAGCTCGCGCTCATCGCCGACGTGTGCCTCTGCGAATACACGAGCCACGGCCACTGCGGCGTCCTCGGGTCGGACGGTGGCGTGGACAACGACGCGACGCTGCCGCTCCTGGCGGAGGCGGCGATCGCGTACGCCGATGCCGGCGCCGACATCGTGGCGCCGTCGGACATGATGGACGGCCGCGTCGGCGCGATCCGCGCGGCGCTCGATCGCCGCGCTCACGGGGATACCGCGATCCTCGCGTATTCGGCCAAGTACGCATCCGCGTTCTACGGTCCGTTCCGCGAAGCGGCCGAGTGCGCGCCGCGCGAGGGCGATCGCAGCGGCTACCAGATGGACCCGCCGAACGGGCGCGAGGCCCTCGCCGAGATGGCGAGCGACCTCGACGAGGGCGCCGACCTGGTCATGGTGAAGCCTGCGGGCCCGTACCTCGACGTGCTCGCGCGGGCCCGCGAGCGGTTCGATGTCCCGCTCGCGGCGTACCAGGTGAGCGGCGAGTACGCGGCGATCTGCGCTGCGGCCGAGCGGGGCTGGATCGATCGCGACCGCGCGGCGCGCGAGGCGCTCGTGGGTATCGTCCGCGCCGGCGCGGACATCATCATCACCTACTTCGCGCTCGAGGCGGCCGCGTGGTCATGACGACCGGAGCGAACCAGGCCCTCCTGCGCCGGGCCGAGGCCGTGATGCCCGGCGGCGTGTCGAGCCCGGTCCGCGCGTATCGCGCGGTGGGCGGCGAGCCCCCGTTCATCGTCCGCGGAGCCGGACCGCGGGTGTGGGACGCGGACGGACGCGAATACATCGACCTCGTCTGCTCGTGGGGCCCGCTCATCCTCGGCCACGCGCATCCGGACGTCGTACGCGCGATCACCGATCAGGCCGCGCTCGGGACCTCGTACGGCGCCCCGACACCGCTCGAGGTCGAGCTCGCCGAGACCATCGTCGCCGCTTACCCGGCGGTCGAGATGCTCCGGTTCGTCTCGTCGGGCACCGAGGCCGCGATGAGCGCGCTCCGCGTCGCGCGCGCCGCGACCGGCCGCTCGCGCGTCGTGAAGTTCGCGGGTGGTTACCACGGTCACAGCGACGGATTGCTCGCGCGGGCCGGCTCGGGCGTCGCGACGCTCGGGCTTCCCGATTCCGCCGGCGTGAGCGCGGCGACGGCCGGGGAGACGATCGTCGTCGAATACAACGATCTGGCGGCCTGCGAGCGCGCGATCGACGCGAGCATCGCGGCGGTGATCGTCGAGCCGTACGCGGGCAACATGGGCTGCGTCCCACCGGGACCGGGATTCCTCGCGGGGCTGCGCGCGCTCTGCGATCGCGCCGGGGCGCTCCTCGTGTTCGACGAGGTGATCACGGGCTTCCGCGTGGCCCGCGGCGGCGCGCTCGAGCGCATCGGCGTCCGACCCGATCTCGCCTGTTTCGGCAAGGTCATCGGCGGCGGGCTTCCCGTCGGCGCGTACGGCGGATCGCGGGCGCTCATGTCGTACGTGGCGCCCCTCGGCCCGGCGTACCAGGCCGGCACGCTCTCGGGGAACCCCCTCGCGATGGCGGCCGGCCTCGCGACGCTCGCCCACCTGGACGGCGCCGCATACGCACGGCTCGAGTCGCTCGGCGCGCGCCTCGGCACGCGGCTCGAGGCAGGCGCGGCGCGCGCCGGCGTCCCCGCGCGGGTGCAGCGCGTCGGCTCCCTGCTCACGCTCTTCTTCACGGACGCGCCCATCGCGTGCGAGCGCGACACCGCGCGTGTCGACCGCGAGCGCTTCGCGCGCTTCCACCGGGGCATGCGCGAACGCGGCGTCCTGCTCCCGCCTTCGCAGCTCGAATGCGCGTTCCTGTCGCTCGCCCACGACGAAGCGGATATCGACGCGATCGGCGACGCCGCCGACCGCGTCCTCGAGGAGATGGCCAAGTGAACGAGCTGTTCCGCTACCTGACGATCGCGGTGTCACCGGAGTGGCGGCGCCGCGGCGACGAGGAGCGCGCGCGCGACAAGCGCGAATTCGCGGACGCCGTCGCGGCGTGCGGCGTCGCGGCCCATTCATACTCGCTGGTCGGCACCCGGACCGACGCGGATCTGCTCCTGTGGCTCGTCGGCGACGACGCCGCGGAGCTGCGGACGGCCGAGAGCAGGCTCGCGGCCACCACGCTCTGGGCCTGGAG
>DATCOD010000122.1:0-7819 GCA_036564905.1 Candidatus Limnocylindria bacterium | reverse complement strand
CCGCGAAGCGGCAGGAGGGCCGTGAACATCACGCCCAGACTGTTGCGAACGAGAACGCGGAGCCGGAACGTGTGCAGATCCGTCCAGGCGTCGTCCTGCCGGAAGACGGCCACCACGCCCGCGAACCCGGCCAGGGCGACGGCCAGCTGCGCGATCCCCAGGAGCAGGCCCTCGGACGGCACGAGCGCATCGTATTCAGGCCCGTTGGTCCGCTATTGACGACAGAACGGACGTTCCATATCGTCAAACGTCATGAGAACAGGCGTTCGGTTCCCCGCGCGGACCAGCCTGGAGCAGATCCTCGATGTCTTCGAGCGTGATCCCGACTTCCTGAGCCAGGTCACCCATTGGGAACGCCTGCCGGCCAAGGCGCCGCGGTACGCACCGTTCCCTGAATGGCTCGACCCGCGCATCGTCCGGAGCCTGCGGGCCCGCGACATCGAGGCGCTCTACTCCCATCAGGCCGCCGCGCTCGATTCGGCGCACGCGAAGAAGCACACGGTCGTCGTGACCCCGACCGCCTCAGGCAAGACGCTCTGCTACGACCTGCCGGTCCTCGACGCGATCGCGAAGGATCCCTCCGCGCGCGCGCTGTACCTGTTTCCCACGAAGGCCCTCGCGCAGGATCAGCTCGCGGAGCTCGAGCGCCTCTCCAGCGAGATGGAGATCGAGCTGAAGACGTTCACCTACGACGGCGACACGCCGCCGCAGGCCCGGGCCGCGATCCGTTCCGCCGGGCACGTGGTCATCACGAATCCTGACATGCTCCACACCGGGATCCTCCCCCACCACACCAAGTGGGTGAAGCTGTTCGAGAACCTCCAGTACGTCGTGCTCGACGAGCTGCACACGTATCGCGGCGTCTTCGGCAGCAACGTCGCGAACGTCCTCCGCCGGCTGCGGCGGATCTGCGCGTTCTACGGCTCGCACCCGACATTCATCCTCACGTCGGCGACGATCGCGAATCCCGAGGAGCTCGCGCGCCGGCACGTCGAGGATGACGTCGTCCTGATCGACGAATCGGGCGCGCCGCGCGGTGAGAAGGTTGTCGTGTTCGTCCAGCCGCCGGTCGTGAATGCGGGTCTTGGGATCCGCAAGAGCGCCCTGCTCGTCGGCCGGGACATCGCCGCGACGCTGCTCGCGTCCGGCATCCAGACGATCGCGTTCACGAGGTCGCGGGTGCAGACCGAGCTCCTGCTGACCTACCTCCGGGCGCGGTTCCCGCAGCCGCAGTGGCCGCCCGACCTCATCCGCGGCTACCGCGGCGGCTATCTCCCGTCCGAGCGGCGCGCCATCGAGCGTGGCCTGCGCGACGGCTCGGTGCGCGGCGTCGTGTCGACGAACGCGCTCGAGCTCGGCATCGACATCGGCGCCCTGCAGGCGGCGGTGCTCGTCGGCTACCCCGGCACGGTCGCGTCGACCTGGCAGCAGATCGGCCGTGCCGGGCGCCGCGAGGATCTGTCGGTCGCGTTCGTCGTCGCGACGAGCTCGCCGACGGATCAGTACATCGTCCAGCACCCCGAGTTCGTCCTCGGCCGATCGCCGGAGGCCGGCCTCGTGAACCCGGACAACCTGCACGTCTTGGTCGAGCACCTGAAATGCGCGGCATTCGAGCTTCCGTTCGACCGCACGGAGCGCTTCGGCACCGAGGACACGCTGGGCGTCCTCTCCTACCTCGACGAGCACGGGATCCTCCACGAATCCGAGGGCCGGTATCACTGGTCCGATCAGGCGTTCCCGGCCGAGGCGATGTCGCTCCGCACGGCGAGCAACGACAACGTCGTGATCATCGACACGACCGACGGCCGAACGCGCGTGATCGGGGAGGTCGACCGTTTCGCCGCTCCGGTGCTGGTGCACGAGCAGGCGATCTACCTGCACGAGTCCAAACAGTTCCAGGTGGAGAAGCTCGACTGGCAGAACGCGAAGGCCTTCGTGCGCGAGGTGAAGGTCGACTACTACACCGATGCCGGCCTCGCGGTGCGGATCCGCGTGCTCGCTGAGTTCGCGAGCGCCACCGAAAAAGCGTCGCGCGCGCACGGCGAGGTGCTCGTATCGGCGCTCGCGACGGTCTACAAGAAGCTCACCCTCTACACCCACGAGAACGTCGGCTGGGGGAAGATCCACCTTCCCGAGCAGGAGCTGCAGACCACGTCGTTCTGGCTCTCGCTGCCGGGATCCGTCACCCGCACGTGGCCGAAGGAGCGCGTCGAGGTGGCGCTGGCCGGGCTCGGCAACCTGCTGCACGCGCTCGCGCCGCTGTTCCTCATGTGCGACCCGCATGACCTCGGGCTCGCCGTCGAGGTCCGCTCGCCCCACACGTCGCTGCCCTCGATCTACCTGTTCGACATGACCCCGGGTGGCATCGGCTTCTCGGAGCGGCTGTACAACTCGACCGGACCGCTCCTCGAGCGCGCGCGCGAGCACCTCGCCGCGTGTCCGTGCGCCGAGGGCTGCCCGAGCTGCGTCGGACCGGCGTATGCGCTCGGCGCGAAGGTGAAGCTCCACGTCGGGGAGCTGCTGCGACAGCTCGAGTGAGGGACCTGCGCGCGCGCCTCGACGTCCTCCCGCTCTCGCGCGTCACGCGGCCCGCACGCGAACGGCTCGCCGATGGTGATCCGGGCTTCGACGTGCGAGAGCAGCGCATCGACCTCGCGACGCTTGGCCTGACGGTCGTGGCGCGAAGCGCGCCCGACGCGCGGGTGGTCACGCACCTCGGCCTCAAGGGCGCGTCGCCATCCCGATGGGAGGACATCGTGTTCCTCGACACCGAGACGACCGGGCTCATGGGTGGCACCGGCACGTACGTGTTCCTGCTCGGGACGGCGCATATCCGCGACGGCGAGCTCGTCCTGCGGCAGCACCTGCTGCACGACCTGGGCGCCGAGGCCGCGTTCGTGCGCGCGCTCCAGACCGAGCTCGCACCGTTCCGCGCCTGCGCCTCCTACAACGGAAAGTGTTTCGACCTGCCGCTCCTCCGGACCAGGTTCGTCATGACCTTGCGATCCGAGCTCAACGTCGACGAGTCGCACCTGGACCTCCTGCATCCAGCGCGGCGGCTGTGGCGCGACCGGTTCGGCTCGACGTCGCTCCGCCAGCTCGAGGACTCGGTCCTCGACATCTCGCGCGAGGACGACATCCCGGGGGCGCTCATCCCCGAGCGGTACTTCCGGTGGCTCGCGCTCCGTCAACCAGACCTCATTGGACCGATCCTTCGACACAACGCACGGGACATCCTGTCGCTGGTGCAGATCACCGACCGCATCGCTCAGGCCGTCATCGATGCGCGGGCCGGTCGCGCGCCGGATCACGCGCCCGCTGCGTTCGCCCTGGCGAGGGCGTTCGAGCGTGCGGGCGAGGGCGACATCGCGTACCTCTGCTATGAGAGCGCGTACGCGGACGCGGACAGCGATCTTCGCATCCGCGTGGCACTCCCCTACGCGAAGGCGCTCGAGCTGCGTGGCCACGTCGAGCGGGCGTTGAAGATGGTCGAGCTCCTGCTCGAGCTCGGCCTGGGCACGCCCCGGTGGCGGGCGCAGGCCGAAGCGCGCGCCCGACGGCTCGCGCGCATCATGGCGAAGCGATGCGCGCCCTCGAAGACCTCGCGTTCGCGGCCGAAGCGATCCGCGATGGACGGCTTTCCAGCGCCGAGCTGATCGAGGCTTGCCTCGATCGCTTCGACGTGACGGAGCCCGTGCTCCACGCGTTCGCGTGGTTCGACCCGGAACGCGCACGACGGCTCGCCCGCGAGCGCGACGAGCAGGTGCCGCTCGGCCTCCTGCATGGCATCCCGGTCGGGGTGAAGGACATCTACGACACCGCGGGCATCCCGACCGAGAGCGGCGCGGCGCTGTTCCGCGGCCGGGTGCCGGATCGCTCGTCCGACATCGTGCGTGCGCTCGAGGCCGCCGGCGCGATCGTGATCGGGAAGACCATCACCGCCGAGCTCGCGTTCCTCACCCCAGGTCCGACCCGTAACCCGTACGACCGCTCACGCACCTCGGGCGGGTCATCGATGGGCTCCGCGGCAGCGGTCGCGGCTGGCGTGATCCCGGGCGCGATCGGCAGTCAGACGAACGGCTCGATCATCCGGCCGGCCGCGTTCTCCGGGGCGGTGGGGTTCAAGCCGACCGGCGGCCGGATCTCGATCGCGGGAGCGCTCGAGTTCTCGCACACGCTCGACCAGGTCGGGACGTTCGCCCGTGACGTCGCATCCGTCGCGCGCCTGACGGCAGCGACCTCCGGCGACGCCCTCGATGAGTGGTGGTCGGGCCCAGCGGCGAAGGCGCCGCGACTCGCGGCGATCCGAACGTCCGATTGGGACGCGGCCGACGAGGCGATGCGGACGCGCTTTCAGGCGGACGTCGATGAGCTCGCGAGCGAGGGAGGGCCGGTCGAGTGGCCCGCGCTGCCCGCTGGCCTCGAGGAAGCGCCGGCGCTCATCCAGACCGTCATGGCCTACGAGTCCGCGCGGGCGATCGGTCCGCTCGCGGAGTCGCGGCCGGGAGACGTCAGTGCGAAGGCCCGCGAGTTCTTCGCTCGCGGTCGCGCGATCTCCGTCGAGGAATACGAGCGCGCGATCCGCGAACGCCTCCGGCTCATTGCCGCGTTCAACGACTGGGCCGCGCCCTACGACGCGATCCTCACGCCGCCGGCGATGGGCGAGGCGCCCGGCCCCGAGACGACCGGCGATCCGCGGTTCTGCTCGCGGTGGACGTTCGTCGGCGCACCCGCGCTCGTGATCCCGACCGGCCTCGGCCCATCGGGGCTCCCGCTCGGCCTGCAGCTCGTCGGCGCACGCGGCGCCGATCGCCGGCTGCTCGCCGCCGCGGCCTGGGCCGAGTCGTTGCTCCCCAAGCCGCCCGCACCCGTCCTTTAGGGCGGTGCGACCTCGAATCCGTTGAGGACGGCGGCGAGGAACGCGTAGTACCCGACGAGCCCGATCAGATCGAGCAGCGCCGGCTCATCCCAATACGTGCGCGCGCGGGCGAAGAGAACGTCGGGGATCCGGTGATCGTTGATCAGACGTCGCGCGAGCTCGACCGCGACACGGACGTCGTCGCGCAGGCCAGCGAGGCGACCCTCCTGGATGGCATCGACGTCCAGACCCTCGCGCCGCGCCAGTGGCTCGTGGGCGTGCAGCTCGAACCGGCAGTCCAGCAACGTCGCGACGGTCAGCGTCACCGCCTCGCGCACCGCGCTGTCGAGCGACGAGCCGTAGCGGAGGTAGCCGCCCATCGCCTCGGCCGCGGAGGCGAGCGCGGGCCGGTGGAGCAGCACCGTGAATGGACCGACCACCGCGCCGCGGCTGCCGGCGACCGCATCGAACGCGACCCGCTGGTCGTCCGACAGGCCGTCGCGCGTCGTGATCGGCCGGAAGCGCTGAGCGGCGTTCAGCTCGGCCATCAGCTCTGGAACTCCTTCTCCGCGCCCTTCGGATACGCGGTCGGATCCGCCGCGAGCGCGAGGGCCAGATCCACCGCCTCCTGCGCGGTATCCGCGAAGTGCAGCGTCGCCGAGCCCGATTCGTCGAGGTGCTTTCCGCGGTAGGCGATCTCGCGGATCCGATCGGACCAGCCCCCGGTGCCCTCGAGGATCACGGTGGGCTTGTCCTGGTAGGCGATCGTGAGCTCGTTCAGTGTCCCGATCCCGCCTGAGATCATGATCACCGCGTCCGCTGCGCGCACGACCAGGGTGTTGCGCATCCAGCCCATGCCGGTGGTGATCGCGACGTCGACGTACCTGTTCGCGTCGTCCTTCGTCAAGCCCGGCAACATGCCGATGACGAGCCCGTTCGCGCGCTTGGCGCCACGGCTCGCGGCCTCCATCACTCCCGAGAGGCCGCCGGTGATGAGGATCGCGCCGGCGCCGGCGATGTTCGCGCCCACCAGCTCGGCCGCCGCGAGCGCTTCCGGCGACGGCGGGTCGCCCGGATCCTTGGCGCTCTTGCCGATGACGGCGATGAGATACGGCCGGCTCATCAGCGCAGCCGCCAGATGTCGATCACGAAGGCGTCTTCCAGGTCGCACGATCGGCGACGTACTTCTTGAGGCCGTTGAGCCCGTAGTAGCTCGCCGTCCCCACGTAGCGCATCCCGGCCTTCTCCATGACGCGCCACGAGCCGATGTTCGCGGGGAAGCAGATCGCGATGACGTGCTCGAGTCCGACCGGACCGAACCCGTGGGCCAGACACGCGATCGCGGCCTCCGTCCCGTATCCGTGGTGCCAGGCGGTCGGCTTGTAGTGGTAGGCGATCTCCACCTCCGGTCCGGTCCCCTCGACGAGCATCAGGCCGCAGTCGCCGATGAGCTCGCCGGTGTCCTTTCGCTCCACGGCCCACAGACCGTGGCCGTGGTCACGCTCCATGGCCATCCGCCGCGCGACGCTCTTCCCCATCGACTCGAGCGTCGGATCAGGGAACGGCGGCAGGTACGTGCGGACCTCCGGATCGCCGAACACAGCGAGCAGGCCCTCCGCGTCGGAGGGCTCGAACGAGCGGATGACGAGTCGCAACGTCTCGAGGCGCATCGGCCGAAGACCCTACGCTCTCGTCATGGCCGACGTCGTTCCGTTCCACGGGCTGCGCTTCGACGAATCGAAGGCCGGCCCGCTCGGGGACCTCATCTCGCCGCCGTACGACGTGATCTCCGATGCGCAGCGCGAGGCGCTCTACGCCCGCAGCCCATACAACGTCGTGCGTCTCGAGGAGGGCAACGAGCAGCCTGGCGACAGTCCCACGGACGACAAGTACACCCGTGCGAAGGCGGCGCTCGAGGACTGGACCGGCAAGGGCGTCCTCAAGGTCGATCCCTCGCCGGCGTTCTACCTCCATGACCATTACTTCGTCGTCGGCGGCCAGCGCATTCGCAGACGCGGATTCCTCGGGGCGTTGCGGCTCTACCAGGAGGGCCGCGGCATCGTGCGGCCGCACGAACGGACGTTCCCGAAGGCGAAGACCGACCGCTTGAAGCTCCTGCGCGCGACGCGCACGAACACGAGCCCTGTCTTCGGTCTGTTCGCCGACGAGAAGGGCGCCGTCGGTTCGGCCCTGGAGGCCTGGATGGTGCGCGGCCCGGCGCGTCTCGTCGCGGAGGCGCGCATCGGCGAGGAACGGCATCTGCTCTGGGCGGTCGACGATCGCCCGGTCACCGACAAGCTCACCGCGGCGCTGAAGGACCAGCGGGTGTACATCGCGGACGGCCACCACCGCTACGAGACCGGCCTCGCGTATCTCAAGGAGGAGATCGACGCCGCCAAGATCGATTTCGACGAGGACAGCGCCCACTTCACGCTCGCATACCTCTGCGCACTCGACGATCCCGGGTTGCGCATATTCGCAACGCACCGCGTCGTGCGCGGGGCGGACGCGGCGATCGACGAGCTCGTACCGCGCACGTTCGACACGGCGGTCATCGAGCGCAGCGCGATCGAAGACGCGCGGCCGGGCATCGTTCTCGTTCGTAACGGCACGTTCACCGCGCTCGCGCCGAAACCCGGCCTCGATCTCTCAGCGATGCCCGAGAGCTGGCGCACGCTCGCGGTGGCCCAGGCCGAAGAGCTGCTCATCGAGCCCGCGCGCAAGCTCGGCGGCGAGGTGACGTATGAGCACGATCTGGAGCGGGCGATCGCCGCCGCGCGCGATGGCGCGACCACGGTGTTGCTGCGCGCGGTGGAGGCCGAGACGTTGAAGAAGGTCGCCGATTCGTGGGAGCGCCTGCCGCAGAAGACGACGTACTTCTATCCGAAGGTGCCGGCGGGACTGGTATTGCGACCGCTCGGAGACTAGGCAAGCCGCGTGCGCGCGCGCACTCCACGGACG
>DATCOD010000121.1:0-2221 GCA_036564905.1 Candidatus Limnocylindria bacterium | reverse complement strand
TTCCGAGGTGTCTGGATCCACCCAGTACCTTCCGGTCCCTTGACCTACACCTGATCTCGACCGACTGTCTTCCGCGTTGGATGGTCGGCTCGGGACCACGGTTGTCGCCGGAGCGCTCAACGTCGGCGCGGTCCTCATCGTCGCGGACGCCATCGAACGACCGGTGGCGTAATCGGATGCCGAGTCGAAGCAGGCGCGCTCGCGGACTCGATGAGATGACTGCCGCCGAGGTCGTACCTCGGTTGGCGCTGATGTCGGCGACCGCCATCGCAGCCGGCATCTTCATCGTGGCATTCCCGCTCGTCTCTAGCTCGGTTTGGACGGTGGTGTTCGCGTCGGCGCGATCGGTCGGCCTCGTCACGCTCGCCATCGGCGTCGCCTTCGGTGTTGCTGCATTCATCGCTTCCCGTCGCGCCCAGGCACAACATGATCGGTTCCAGAAGACGGGCTTCACCGCGGGCGAGCTACGTGAACTTTCGCCTGGGCAGTTCGAAGAGTGGTGCGGGGATCGACTGCGGGAGCAGGGCTACCGCGTGACCATCGTCGGT
Source organism: Candidatus Limnocylindria bacterium (assembly GCA_036564905.1). Lineage (GTDB taxonomy): Bacteria > Chloroflexota > Limnocylindria > P2-11E > P2-11E > UBA4735. The sequence goes on along the minus strand of DATCOD010000121.1, from coordinate 1,673 downwards.
GGTCAGTCAGATCACGGGATCGATCTGATCGCGGAACGTGACGGCGTTCGGATGGCGGTCCAATGCAAGCGTTGGTTCGGTGTTCGCCAAGTTGGCGAACCGCAGATCCGGGATCTCCTTGGCGCGATGCAGCACGAACAGGCCACGAGTGGGATGGTTCTGACGACAGGTCATTTCAGCGAGGCTGCTCTCGCGTGGGCACAGGGCAAGCCGTTGAAGCTCTGGGGCGTCGAGCAACTTCTTGCGGGGACGCGGCCCGCGCAGATCAAGCCGACGACGTTGACCGCGCCGCCACGAGAGCAGTGCCCTACGTGTGGCCGCGAGCTCCTGCGGCGAGTGAACCGCACAACGCAGGACGCATTCTGGGGTTGCGCGGGCTATCCAAGCTGTCGCTACACCCGCGCGATCTAACGGTCTGCTTACCCGCGCCGAACCGTATCGCGCGGTGCCGCGCGTCCGCGGCCGGCGGCAGCCGGCGTCGCGAGCTGGCGTTCGAAGCCGTCCAAGAGGGCGAACAGGCCGACACTTTCCCAGGCGCGGCCCCGCTTCCGCTTCGTGAGCTCCTTCACGACGCCGGCCTTCGCCAGTCGAGCGATGCCAAGGCGCGCGGCCTCGTCGCTCACTCCCAGGAACTCCGTCGCGGATCTGAGGTCGAACACCGGGTGGCTCGGGAGCAGCTCGACGAGCTTCGCCGCCGCACTCCCTGCCCGCGGAGCGTCGGCCTGCGTCATCCACCGCGCCTTCAGGCGCTCGATGTCGCGGGCGAGCGCGCGCGCGCGTTCCGCCGCGATGCCCGCCGCGCGCGCGAACACCCCACACCACTCGTCGTCGCGGTGCCCGCGATAGGCCGTGAGCCCATCGATGTACGTCTCGTAGCTCGCGGCGAGCACGAGGCTGATCGGCGGCACATAGTGCGGCGCGAGGCCGCGCCGTCGCAGGATCAGCTGGATGAGCGTGCGGCCCGTCCGGCCATTCCCGTCGTTGAATGGGTGGATCGTCTCGAACTGGGCGTGCGCGATCGCCGCCTGGATCAGTGGCGACACGTCGTCCCGGCCGATGAATGCGCAGAGGTCGTCGACCAAGCGCGGCACGTCGACCTCCGGCACTGGGATGAACGTCGCTCGGTGCGGGTTGTCACCGTGGCCGATCCAGTTCTGACTCGTGCGGAACCGACCGGCGATGCGCTCCTCGGGCGTGCCTTTGAACAGGCGCGCGTGGATTTTCAGGATCGTTTCGGCGGTGACGCGACCCGGGCCTCCACCGATGCGAACGCCCTCCTGCATCGCCCGCACGTTGCCGATGACGCTTGCCGCGTTCGCCGACGCGAGCGTCGGGTCGAATTCGGCCTCGGCCAGATTCTTGTGCGAGAGCTCGAGCCCCTCGATCCGTGAAGACGCGACCGCTTCCGCGCGCAGGAGCCGGTGGGTGAGCGCTTCCAGGGCGTCCGACCGCGGTGGATCTTCGTTCAACGCGCGGACGGCGGCCTCGGCGCGCACGAGATCCTGGAGCGTCTCCGAAGACAGCCGGGGGTCGGCACGCGCGATCTCCCAGCCGTCGAAGGCGTAGTACTGGAAGCCCTGGCGAGCCGCGCGCCCGCCGGACACACTTGGAAGACGGGCCGGCCAGAAGCGCCGGATCCCGCCCGACAAACTTGGTGTATTTCTCATGCTATC
>DATCOD010000120.1:0-13544 GCA_036564905.1 Candidatus Limnocylindria bacterium | reverse complement strand
GGCTACCGCGCCCGCGAGTCCAGTGTCACCACCTGGATGTTCTCGGGGAGCGAGCTGCGGGAGAGCGACAGCTTGGCGGTCGGGGTGATGTCCTTCACGCCCAGCTCGTGCAGCAGGCGTTCGAACGGGCTGTCCTTCTTGGCGCCGTCGGGGTCGTACGACATGGGCACGACGACCTTGGGCTCGAGCTGGTGGATGATCTCCGCCGCCTGCGTCGCGCTGAGGTCGGAGTCATGGCCGCCGATCGGGACGAGCGCGACATCGATGTCGCCGAGCCGCTCGAGATCCGCCGTCGGCAGGACGTGTCCGAGCCCGCCGAGATGGCAGATGACGAGATCGTCGAGCCGGATCGCGTAGATGGTGTTGCGGCCGCGTTTGGCGCCCTGCTCGTCGTCGCGGAAGGTCCCGATCCCGGTCACGAGGATCTCTTTCACCTCGTATTCGCCGGGCCCGCGGAGCACGACCGGCTCACCTCCGACCGAGCGGAGGCTGTTGTGGCGCGGATCGTCGTTGGAGATCGTCACCAGATCGGCGGCCGTCTTCGGGATGGCGGCGCCGGACCGCGGATCGGGGGGGTCGGTCAGGACGACACCTTCGCGGCCACGCAGCCGGAAGCACGCGTGACCGAGCCAGGTCAAGTCCATGGAGGAGTTGAGAATACGCCGAAACACCGCAGCGACGGTCCGGGTATGCACTGGTGACCGGACGGGCTGCGCACCGGGAGGCCCACGCTGACGCGGACCGACCAGGAGATCGTGCAGCGGTGCTTGTCTGGCGACGCGGACGCCTACGAGGCGCTCGTCGAACGGTACGGAGGGCGGGTGTACAACATCGCGCTGCGGATCACGCACGACCCTGACGCGGCGCGCGATTGCGCCCAGGACGCCTTCATCCGCGCGTACCGCGCGCTCCATCAGTACGACCCGGTCTACCCGTTCGGCCCCTGGGTGTTCCGGATCACCACCAACGCGAGCCTGAACTTCATCCAGCGCGGCCGCGGCCGCGAGATCACCGTCGAGGAGCTCCCCGACGACCCGGAGCCACCGGAGTCCGGTCCGGAGCTGTCGGCAGTCAGAAAAGAGGACGTGCAGGAGGTGCTGGACGCGATGGCCCAGCTCCCGCCGGCATACCGCGCGGCCCTCACCTTGCGACACATGCAGCAGCTCTCCTACCAGGAGGTCGCGGACTCCCTTGGGATCCCGCTCGGGACCGTGAAGACGCACCTCCACCGCGCGCGCGCCGCGCTCAAGGCCAAGCTGGCCGAACGAAGGGGTGGGCGATCGTGAACGATCTGGACCGCGACGAGCTCGAGATCCATCAGCTGCTGAGCGCGGCGAAGCCGGCGCCACTGCCGATCGGCTTCCGCGACGCGGTCATGCGGAGCGTTCGGAGCGATCGATCGGCCACGCGCTGGGAGTGGATCTTCGCGGCGGCGCTCGCCCTGCCGAGCATCGCCTACCTCCTCTGGGGCCTGGCGGTCCACGGCGCCGAGCTCGGAACGTCGATCACCGCGATCCTGGTCGCCGCGCAGGGCCTCGATCAGACGAGCGGGGCGACCGTCGTCGTCGACGGGCTGGCGATCATCTCGCTCGCGCTCGTCGGGGTCGGCAGCGCGGTCGCGGCGCACGCGATGCTCCGTGGCGGCGAGACGCAGCACCGGATGATCGCCCGATGACGGGACGCGACACCGTCCTGGCGTTGAGCGCGATCGTGGTCGCGCTCGGGATCGCCACGATCCTCCTCGTCGGATCCATGGCCGCGGGCGCGGACGAGTCCGGCCGGTCGCGATCCTTCTTCTTCGTGAACTTCGGCGGACGCGTGGGGCAGCCCGTGCGCACCGCGGTGGGCCCGAACGACGTGCCGGTCCCGCTGCGGCCGGTCATCCCGTTCCAGCGCGGCGTCTCGGACAGCGCCCGCGATGCCGCGGGCTACCTGCTCGTGGTCATCGGCGTCTCCGCGGCGCTCGTCTTCGGTCGCGGGCAAGTGCTCGGCGCGTATCACGCCGCTCGTGGCACCTGGCGCGATCAGCTCCGCGTCCTCGGTACCGGCGTTGCGGTCCTGCTCTTGCTCGCCTCGGCGACGTTCCTCGGTGGCGTCGTGCTCCTCGGCGCGCTCACGACCGGATTCCGCGCCGCGCCGGCGAGCCTCCAGTTCGGTCTGCAGGTGGGGCTCATGACGATCGCCGTCTTCACCGCCGCGCTCCTGCTGATCACGCTGGTCGGCTTCGCGGCGGCATCGTGGCGGCTCGGCGACACGATCTTCGGGATGCGGGTGCTGACCCGCTGGGCCGGAGGCATCCCGGGCCCGCTCGTCGCCCTCATCGGCGCGACGATCCTGTACGTCCTCATGCAATTGCCCGCGGTGGGCGGGCTCATCGCATTCGTGGTCGTCGCGTACGCGCTCGGTGCGGTGGTCGTGGCCCGGCTCAGGCCGGGCGCCCTGCCCCCACCGACCGTCACCTAGACATCTGTCACCGCGTGGAGAAGGGAAGAGGGTCAATGTCGATCAGCAAGGGCGTCGTCGTCGCGGCCGTGGCGGTCCTGTTCGCCGCCGCGTGCACCAGTACACCAGCAGCCGCGGAGGTGCGCACCGCGCAGGTCACGCGCGGGAGCGTGACCCAGACCGTCGCCGTCTCGGGCTCGGTGAGCTCGGCCGGCACGGTGAAGCTCAACCCGGCCACGAACGGAAAGGTCGCGGAGCTGTTCGTCACGGTCGGCCAGCAGGTCACCGTGGACCAGCCGCTCGCCAAGCTCGACACGACGGACCTGCAGGCTGCGCTCACGACGGCGCAAAACAACCTCGCGGGGGCCCAGACGAACTACGATAAGGCCCTCTCGGGCGTCAGCGACGCGCAGAGCTCGTATGCCCAGACGCAACAGTCAACGGCGAATGACATCGCCACGGCCCAGTCCGCGCTGTCGAAGATGAAGGCGAACTACCTCTCCGCGAAGGCCACTTTCTCGAGCCTCTATGGCTCGCTCATCAACGATCTTGGGACTTACGTGTCGCAGATCAGCGTCGCTCAACAGCAGGTGACGAAGACCCAGAGCGATCTCGCGACCGCCAACCAAATCAGCGACAACAAATCCGCGCAGACGTCGATGTACCAGGGCAGCGCGGCGCTCGCGAACGCCCAGAACTACGTGCAGGGCGTCTACAGCTCCGCCGAAGGCAACTACATCGCAGCGGCGAATCAGATCCTGAACGCGGTGAGCATGTTCGACGCGGCAATCGGGGCGAACGTGGACCCGGCGGAGGCCAGCGGGCAGCTCAGCGCCGCGCAGGTCGCGTATAACACCGCGTCGAGCCAGCTTACGACCGCGCTCGACGCACCCAACGGCCAGATCTCGAGCGCGCAGTCCTCGGCCAGTGCGGCACAGAACTCGCTCAACACGCTGAACGCGAAGGTCGATACGACCCTCGACGCGGCCCGCGCGGACCTCTCCGCTTTGCTCGTGACCCTCACCGGCGAGGGGCAGGGCGCTAGCTACGCGAAGAACAAGATCGCCCAAGTGGGCGCGTCGCTCACCACGATCAGCGACGCGATATCCGGTAGCTACCTCACCGCCGTGCAGAACCTCGCTGCAGCGCAGGTCCGTGCGGCTCAGAGTCTGCAGAGCGCACAGACGTCGCTGAACAGCCAGCCCTCGATCGTCCAAAGCGCCCAGAACACCTTGAACAACTCCCAGACCGCGGTCGCGACCGCGCAGACCAACCTGGACAACGCGCTGATCAAGGCGACCGTCGCCGGCGTCGTGACCACGATCAGCGCGCAGGTCGGCGAGAACGTGTCGAGCAGCAGCGCCACGGGCTTCATCGTCCTCGCGAACACCGGCTCGATGGCGCTGCACGGCACGATCGGCGAGGGCGACATCGTGAAGCTCAAGCTCGGACAGGTGGCCACGGTCACCGTCGACGCGGTCGGCACCGCGAAGATGACCGGCAAGGTGACGTCGCTCGATCCGGTCGCGACGATCGCCCAGGGCGTTCCGGTCTACGGCATCGACGTGACGATCGACCTGCCCAACCAGTCGGTGAGGCCCGGCATGAGCGGGACCGCGCAGGTCATCCTCGCGAGCAGCCCGAACGCGCTCGTCGTGCCGAACCTCGCGGTGAAGACCGCGAGCGGACGGCGCTACCTCACCATCCTCAAGGACGGGCAGCAGGTCGACACCGACGCCACCTTCGGGCTCAGCAACGACACCCTCACGGAGGTCCTCACGGGCACGCAGGAAGGTGACGTCGTCGTTCTCCCACAGCCGCGGGCGGCCGCGAGCGGTGGCGGCGCGCGTGGCATCCAGATCGGCGGCGGTGGCGGCGGTCCAGGCCGATGAGCGTGGCCGGTGTGTCATCCGATCCGGTCATCCAGCTCCGCGGCGTCACCAAGACCTACCGGATGGGCAAGGACAACATCGTCCAAGCGCTCCGCGGCGCCGACCTCGACGTGCGTCCGGGCGAGTTCGTCGCGCTCATGGGCCCGTCGGGCTCGGGCAAGTCGACGATGATGAACGTGCTCGGCTGCCTCGACGTCCCGGACAGCGGGACCTACGTTCTGGCCGGCGAGCAGGTCCGCCAGCTGAATGACGACCAGCTCGCCGCGATCCGCAACAAGCACATCGGCTTCGTGTTCCAGACCTTCAATCTGCTGCCGCGCCTCAACGCCATCGAGAACGTCGAGCTGCCGCTCGTGTACGGCGGGAGCACCCGGGGGCGCACGCAGCGCGCGAAGGACGCCCTTGCCGCGGTCGGGCTCGGCGAGCGCATGCACCACAAGCCGACCGAGTTGAGCGGTGGGCAGCAACAGCGGGTCGCGATCGCGCGCGCGCTGCTCAACGACCCGTCGATCATCCTCGCCGATGAGCCGACCGGGAACCTCGACTCACGGTCCACCGCGGAGATCCTGTCGATCTTCCAGCGCCTCAACGACCAGGGGAAGACCGTCGTGATGGTCACGCACGAGCCGGACGTCGCCGAACACTGCAAGCGCATCGTGCGGATGCGCGACGGCGTCGTCTCGGGTGACGAGCTCGTCCCCGAGCCCCGCCGCGCGGAGGAAGAGCTGCGCCAGGCCGGTGCCGGCCAGTCGGTCGACATGCACAGCGGCACGGTCGCGCACGTCCCGGCGGCGGCCCGATGAAGGTCCTCGACTCATTCCGCTCCGCGCTCCAATCGATCATCGTCAACAAGCTCCGCTCGGCGCTCACGATGCTCGGCGTCATCATCGGCGTGGCGTCGGTCATCGCGATGGTCGCGGTCGGCAACGGCGCGTCCCAGACCGTCCAGCAGCAGGTGCTGTCCCTTGGCTCGAACCTCGTGACGGTCACGCCGGGCGCGCAGAACAGCGATACCGGACTCCGCGGCGCGGGCGCGCAGACCCAGAGCCTGACGCTCGACGACATGAACGCGATCGAGGCGCAGCTCGGACCGACGATCGGCGCGGTCGAGGCCGAGCAGGGCGCGGGCCGGTGGCAGGTCACCGCGGCGGGCCAGAACTGGAACACGAACGTGGTCGGCGTCACGACGGGCTACCCATTGGTCCGCGACTGGGGTCTCGCGACGGGCGACTTCTTCACCGACGAGGATGTCCGCCTGAACGCGCAGGTCGCCGTGATCGGCTCCACGACCGCCACGAACCTCTTCGGGGAGGGCGTGGACCCGACCGGCCAGACCATCCAGCTGCGGCAGGTGTTCGGCGGCGGTGGGGGGCCGGGCGGCGCCCAGCGGGCGCGCATCCTGAACTTCAAGGTCGTCGGGATGCTCGACACGAAGGGCACCACGTTCGGCTTCTCACGCGATGACCAGATCCTCGTCCCCACCACCACCGCGCAGCGGGTCCTCACCGGGCGGACGAGCTCGGTGAGCTCGATCATCGTGAAAGCCGCGAGCAGCGATCAGATGGCGAACACGACCGCGGACGTCACCGACGTCCTCCTGCAGCGACACAAGATCGCCGACCCGGCGAGCGCGGACTTCACCGTGACGAACCAGAACGACACGCTCGCCGCGCTCAACCAGGTGACCGGCACGTTCACGATCCTGCTCGCCGCGATCGGCGGCATCTCGCTCCTCGTCGGCGGCATCGGGATCATGAACATCATGCTGGTCTCGGTGAACGAGCGGACGAGAGAGATCGGCATCCGGAAGGCCGTCGGCGCGCGGCGACGCGACATCCTCACCCAATTCCTGATCGAGGCCGTCGGCCTCACCGGCATCGGCGGCGTGCTCGGCATCCTGCTCGGCTGGGGCATCACGGTCGTGGTGCACCGGATCCCCGCCGCGGCGCAGATCCCGATCCTCATCACGGCCGGTACCGTCGCGATCGCGGTCGGCGTGTCGGTCGCGATCGGCGTCATCTTCGGCCTCTATCCGGCGATGCGGGCGGCGCGCCTGCACCCGATCCAGGCACTTCGCTATGAGTAAGACCAGCCGCGACGCGGCTGTTCTTGCTGCTTCGCTAACGCTACGCGATAAGGGAGAACAGCTATGAACGCGCTCGCACGGCGTCCGGTCCAGATCATCGTCGCGGTCGTGGTGGCCCTCGCCCTCTTCGGCGGTGGGTTCGCCTTCGGCTCATCGCGCGCACCGGCCACGGCCGCGACCACGACGGGATCCACCGGCGCGACCGGCTTCCGCGGTGGCGCGGGCGGAGCGGGCGGCGGCGGCGCCGCGGCGCGCGGCCTGTCGAACGGCCAGATCCTCGCGGTGAACAGTGACTCGATCACCATCTCGGTCCGCCAGGGCGGCGCGAACGGCGCGAGCCCGACGACCACGACGCAGCTCGTGCTCGTGGGCGCGGGCACGCGCGTGGTGAAGACGGTCGAGACCGACGTGAAGCTCAGCGACCTGAAGGTCGGCGACACCGTCACGGTCGCCGGCACGCCGGACACGGCGAGTGGCACCCTCTCCGCGCAAACGATCGTGGTCGGCGGCACGAACATCCTCGGGGACATCCTGGGTGGCACGCAGTTCCCGGGTGGTGGTGGACGCGGTGCCGGCGCCAGCGGAAGCCCGCGGCCGAGCCCGACCCGCTAGCCGATCACATCGATTCGGGCGCGCTGACCCCCAGCAAGCCGAGCGTCTGGCGCAGCGTGAGGCCAACGGCCTCCACGAGGCGGAGTCGAGCCTTCGACTTCGCCTCGTCCTCGCCGACGACGCGATTCCCCTTGTAGAACGCGTGGAACGCGCCCGCGAGCTCGAGGCCGTAGCCGGTCAGGAGATGCACGTTGTGCTTGTCGCGGATCTCCTCGACGAGCTCGGGGAAGCGGAGCATGAGCCGCACGAGATCGAGCTCGGCCTCATCCCTGAGCAGGCTGACGTCCGCGCCCGCTGAGCGCAGGCCCTTTTCGGCGGCCGTGCGGAAGATGCTCGCGATCCGCGCATGCGCGTACTGCACGTAGTACGCGGGGTTCTCGTTGGACTGCTGGACCGCCAGCTCGAAGTCGAAGTCCATGGTGCGATCCGCGCTCGCCTGAAGGAAGAACCACCGCGCGACATCTTTGCCCACGGCGTCGATCACGTCGTCGAGCAGGAGGAACTGATCGAGACGCTTCCCCATCTTCAGGAGCACGCCCTCGTGGAGGAAGCGGACGTACTGGTACAGGACGACCTCCCAGCGATCGACCAGGCCGAGCGCGGCCAGCGCGGTCTTCATCCGGCGCAAATGCCCGTGGGTGTTCGCTCCCCAGATGTCGATCTTGCGGTCGAAGCCGCGCTCGACGAGCGCGTGACGGTGATAGGCGATGTCGATCCCGAAGTAGGTCGGGAGCCCGTTACTCCGGACGACGACGCTCTCGATGTCCTCGCCGAGCTCCTTCGACTTGAGCCAGGTGGCGCCATCGCGCTCCTCGAGGGTGCCCGTCCGACGGAGAGCCTCGAGCGTCTCTTGGAAGTAGCCGGACTCCATCATCTGGCTCTCGAAGAACCACGTGTCGAAGCGGATGCCGAGCCGCTTCGTCGTGGTCTTGAAGCCCTCGACGAACCAGAGCTGCGCTTTCTTCGTGAAGATCTTCGCCTGCTCGTCGAACTGGAGGGCGTCGAATGTGCCGCCTTCCTCGGCGCGGATCCGCTTCGCGATGTCGGTGATGTACGCACCCGGGTAGCCGTCCGTAGGGAACGGCAGGCTCGAGTCGCCACCGAGCTCGCGGTACCGGACCGCGATGCTCTCGCCGAGCACCTCGACCCGACCGCCACCGTCGTTGACGTAGTACTCGCGGGTCACCGCCGCGCCGTGGAACGCGAGGACGTTGGCGAGCACGTCGCCGATCGGGCCGCCGCGGGCATTCGCGATCGTCATCGGGCCGGTCGGATTCGCGGAGACGAACTCGACCTGGATCTTCTGCCCCGTGAGCGCGTCCGTGCGGCCGAACCGATCGCCCTCCGAGGCGATCGCGTCGACCTGCGCCGCGAGCCACGCCGGGGCGAGGCGCACGTTGATGAAACCGGGCGCCGCGACCTCGACCGCGGCGATGCAATCGCGCGCCGGCACACGCTCGGCGATGGCCGTCGCGATCTCGAGTGGCGGCCGCCGCAGCGGCTTCGCGAGGCGCATCGCGATGTTCGCGGAGTAGTCACCGTGGGCCTGCTCCGCTGGGCGCTCGATCTCGACCGGCGCGCCGCGCGCCGGATCGCCCCAACCGAGCGCATCGCTCGCGGCCTGGACCCCCGCGGCCACGGCGTCGCGGATGAGATCGCGTGCGGTGGCGGTCATCGCGCCGAGTCTGCCGGAAGCATCGCCACGGCGTCGCCACGAGGCTCGTGCCCGCGGAAGAACACGACCAGAAGGGTCGCCGCGAGGAGATACGACGCGACGAGCGTGATGAGGTTCGCGGTGTAGCCGCCGGTACCGAGCTCCGCCCGGACGACGCCCGACAGGGCCGCGCCGGCCGCGGACGCGCCGTTCCAGCTGATCGCGAAGACCGCGACCGCGCCCGCTCGCTCGACCGGTGCGAATGACGAGAGCTCGAGGGACGTGAAGTTCGGGGTCGATCCGTACATGAAGGCGGCACGCAGCGCGAGCGCGGCCCAAGCGACCAGCGGCTGTCCGGAGACCGCGGCCAGGAGCGCGAACGGGAGCGACGCGAGGACCGGGAGGACGATCGCGAGCAGCGGGGACAGGTGCCGCACGATGAGCCGGCCGTTCAGGATCGCGCCGATGCTCCCGGCGACCGACAGCGCGCCGATCGCCAGTCCGACGCCGGCGATCGGTAGCCCGAACCGGTCGGCGAAGAACAGGTTCGCGAACGGCAGGAAGCTGCCGGCGCCGAGCCCGAAGGCCATCTCGATCGCGACGAAGCGTAGGAGGAGGCTGCGGCGGTGCGGCGCATCGAGCGCCCCCACGGCCACCGTGGACGGGCGCACGAAGAGGATCGGGACGGCCGAGGCGATCGCGAGCACCCCGCCGATGCCGATGACCGCGCGAATGGTGAGCGGGTCGGTCTCCGTGCGGCCGAGGAACGCGCCAACGGGCGCCGCGAGCGCGCCGGCGATCGTGATGGCGGCGAAGCTCGCGAGCGCGCCGAGCGCGATCTGATCGCCGAACATCCGCGGCCGGTCGAGCCCGGAGGTCGCATCAGCGACGAGCGCGCTACCCGAGGACGCGACGATGATCCCGCCGCAGCCGGTGAGCGCCGCCGCCACGAAGAGGGCCGGCAGCGACGTCTCGGTGAGGATCCCGATCACGCCGAGCGCGGTGACGCAGCCACCGGCGAAGATCGCGTTGCGGCGCGGCATGCGCCGGGGCAGGAGCGCGGCCGGCAGCGCGCCGGCGAGCGCCCCGAGGGCCTGCGCGCCGCCCAGCACGCCGATGGCGCGCGCGTCGAAGCCGAGCGACCGGTAGAGGAAGTTCAGATAGAAGAGCGCGATCCCGAGGCCGAGGCCGCCGAGACCGCTCGCGACGATGTAGAGCGACGCGTCATGCCGGCGGAGCGCCGGCGCCGCGTCAGCTCTGCCGGCCGAGGGTGAGGTCGACGGTCTGCTGTTTCCCATCTCTGATGATCGTGAGCGTCACCTTATCGCCCGGCCGCGTGTGCAGCAGGATCGAGCTGATCGGATGCGTGCCGTCGATCTGCTGGCCATTCACCTTGGTGATGACATCGCTCGCCTTGAGCCCGGCCTGCGCGGCCGGCGACCCGGCGATGATCTGGGTGATGAGGATCCCCTGGGTCTGCGCCGGGAGCGACAGGGCGGCGGCGGCCCGCGGCGTGAGCAGGTTGTAGGCGATGCCGATCGCGCCACGCTCGATCTTGCCATTCGTGATGAGCTCGTTCGCGATCGCGCGGACCGTGTTGCTCGCGATGCTGAAGCCGAGGCCCTCGGCCCCCGCCTGACGGTTCACGAGGGTGTTCATCCCGATGACCTGTTTGGTCGCCGCCCAGATGAGCGGCCCGCCCGAGTTGCCCTCGTTGATCGCGGCGTCGGTCTGGATGAGGTCTTCGAGAAGGACGGTGTCGGTCTCCGGCACTCGCCGGCCCTTCGCGGACACGATGCCGGTGGTGACGGTGTTCTGGAGCTCGCCGAGCGCGCTCCCGATGGCGACGACGGTCGAGCCGACGGGCACCTCGTCACTGTTCGCGAGCGCCGCCGCCTTGAGCCCCTGCGCCGGCACCTGTAGCACGGCCACGTCGGTCTTGTCGTCCCGGCCGATGAGCTTCACGTCCTTCACCACGCGGTTGTCGCTGAAGATCACGTCGAACGACGCTCCCGGATCCGTGTCGCGGACGTTCTCGATGACGTGGTTGTTCGTGACGACGTAGCCGCGGCTCGCATCGATGATGAAGCCCGAGCCGCTCGACTGGGCGGTGCCGTTCGGAAGTCTGTTGATCACGGTGACGACCGTCGGAAGGAGCTCGTTCACGACGCCGACCACGTCGCTCGATCCGCCGGCCTGGACGTTCGCCGGCGGCGCGGTCGGGAGTGGTCCCGGTGAAGACGAGCTGACCGCGGTCGAGGTCGTCGTGTCGGACGGCGGGATCAGCCGAACGGATGCGACATAGCCACCGGCCGCTCCACCGCCGATCGCGCCGATCACGAGGGCGATCGCCGCGACCACAGCGATGCTCGGACCGCGGCGGACAGGCGGCGGGGGCGCGGGAGCTGGGGTCGACCACACCGGGGTATCGCTCATGGAAGGAACCTACCTCGCTAGCGCTTCGCGCGCGCCGCCGTTTCGGCGCCGGTCGGCACCGCGGCCGCGCGCTTGCGCCGCGCGGCGGGCTTGATGAGCTCCGGCTCGACCAGTTGTCCGACCGCGGTGGCGCGGATCTCGAGATCGACGTGGGCATCCGGCTCGATCGTCACGTTCCACGAGCACGAGATCTCGGTCTGTTCGTAGAGCCGCTCGAAGCCCTCCTCGGAGTTCGCGACCGCATAGATCGGCCGTACCGAGGTCTCGGCCGGCGGGTCGATCGCGAAGGTGATGTCGAAGTGGCGGGCCTCGGAATGGACGGCGACCTCCGTCACGTTCCGGGCGCCCTCGAGGGCCTTGCCCGGCGTGGTCCTGCGCGTCCCCAGGGTGATCAGGTCTCCGGCGTTCGCGTCGCCGACGAACGCGACATTCGACGCGCTCGTGAAGGTGAGCTCGATCGTCTCTTCGCCGTCGTTCCGCAGGCGGTACCTGACACCGGCCGCGAGACCCTCGTCCGCGATCCGGATGTCCTTTCGGATGCCGAGTCCCGGCACGCTCGCGAGCGACTTCGCCGGCGGCTCCAGGATGAGGCTCACCGTGCGGGCTTCGCGCTGCGGCGTGAGCTGGTACGGGAGCGCGTGCAGGCTCACCACGTCCTCGCGTCCGACCTGGAAGCTGTCCTGGAAGAAGGCGCGGCGCGCGTCGTCGTACTCGAGGAGCTTCACGAGACCGCGCTCCTTGGCGCGAACGACCTCGTGGATCGACTTCGCGTCCTTGTCCGACGCCTTGCCGACCTTCACCTTGCCGGCCTTCTCGGCGCGACGGAGCTGCTCGTGCTCGTTCTCCGGCCGGCGGGCGAGGGTGTCGATCAGGTTCGTCGCGGAGGCGTAGATGTCCCACTCGATGATCGCGCCACCCTCGATGTGCACGAACACGGCGCCCGCGTTCCCGCGGAAGAGGTACTCGTCCAGCCCATCGACGTCGTAGTCGCGCTGCTCGCCCGATGCGACGCGGCGCTCCGCGAGCAGCCGCTCGGCGCGCAGGAGCGAGCCGTACGCGTCGGCGCGGAGGTGCGGCAGGTAGAGCCCGCCGAACACGCCATGCCAGTAGACGTCGTTCGTCTGCGCGCGCCAGAGGTTCTGCTGGGCCTGACGGACCTCGGGCGACGCGTCCAGGATGCTGCGGCGCGCGAGCTCCTCGGACACAATGAGCATCCGCTTGTGCAGCGCGTTCGCCTCGGGGTACTTCGCGAGGAAGTTCCGCCAGGGCGGCAGCGCGATGAGCGACGCGAGGTCGTCCTTGAGCGCGTTGCGCGCCTGCGCGAAGCGCCGCGCGGCGGCGGCGTCGAGCGACCACTCGCCCATCTCGTGGTACGTGCCGCCCGGGAGGTACACCCGGCGGGACGGCTTCTGGAAGATCCAGGCGTCCTCGAGGGTCGTCGTCTCGATGAAGTCGGCCTGCGCGATCTGCGTGAAGAAGTCCTCGAGCCAGCCGTCCTTGTGGACGCGCTGGTAGGTGCCCGGCCAGGCCCCGAACTTTTCACCGTCATCGGCGTACACGACGAGCTTCGCGCCGGCGGCCTGCCGTTCGCGAAGCTCCTTCATCGTCTGACCGACGTCGCGGAACGGGATGAGGTAGCGGAGCCGCGTGTTCGCGGGATACAGGACGAGCGGGAAGCCCTGATCTTCGGTGATGAACGATTCGCCCAGCTCGTCGCGGCGGAGCCCGGCCTGAAGGAAGTGCTCTTCATCGAGGATCGTGTACGCGACGCCGGCCTCCGCGAGGATCGACGGAAGGTGCGGCTCCCAGACGCGCTCCGTGAGCCAGGCGCCCAGGGGACGGCGGCCGAAGATCGCGGCCACGCGATCGGTGAGGGCGCGGATCTGGCCCACCGCGTCCCGGCGCGGGACGCCGACGAGGATGGGCTCGTAGTAGCCGCCGGAGAGCAGTTCGATCTGGCCGCGCTTGACGAGGTCCGCGAGATCGCCGATGACGTCGGGACGGTTGCCTTCGAGCCAATCGAGGAGCGGGCCGGAGAAGTGGAGGGTCGCCTTCACTTCGGGGTGCCGATAGAGCGCAGCCACGAGCGGCGCATATGCGCGCTCGGCTACGTCAGCGAAAACATGTGGGAAGTTCCCCGCTGGCTGGTGCTGGTGAAAGACCAGCGCCAAACGCAGCCGATCGGCCACTTGAGGGCATTCTACCAAATTTCAGTGCGGCGTACGCTCAGCGTACAAAAACGCCCTCAATTTGTAAGGAATATCGACACATCGCATGGTTTCGTTCAGACTGATGCGGTTGGCCGGCCGAGGCTCCTTGATATACCCACTCACCGTGGCGCTCGCCATCGTCATCGGCGCCGCGTGTTCGGCGCAGCCGGTGCCGCCGGAAGCCACCTCCGCGGCGCCCGCGACGGCGGCCC
>DATCOD010000119.1:0-2905 GCA_036564905.1 Candidatus Limnocylindria bacterium | reverse complement strand
GCCGCCCGTCCGACCTCGATGCCGGCGCGGCCCAGCATCCCGACCGCGAACGCGCTCGCCGTGGCGCCTCCGCCGGGCACGATCCGGCCGAACGCGTTCCCGCTCAGCTGCGCGCACGCGACCGCGAACCAGTTCGTGGTCTGCAGCGCGATCCGGTCGAGCTTCCAGAGCGACACGAAGCTCGCGATCTCGGCGAGCAGCGCGAGCCCTGCCCAGTACCAGTTGAGATGCGCGAGCGACCGCCAGGAGGAGAAGACGGAGATGAGGCTCGGGAGCAGCAGGTAGAGCGAGACAGCCGTGACGAGCAGCAGCAGCCCGCGTCCCGCGTCGCGCATCCACCTCGGGCGACCCGAGCGCTCCGCCACGCGAGGCTCCCCGCTCTGCGGCGGACTCCCCACGAGCTTATGTTCGCAGCCGCGCCGGTCTTCCGCGCGCGAAGCCCTCTGACATCGCCTGGACCCCGGTAGCGGGTAGACACTCGCCTGGCTGGGGTTTGCGGCCGGGCTCGTCGCGGGCACGATCGCCTGGGCTTCAACCCGGTCGTCAATCTGTCGTTCACGCGCCTCTCGGCCGCGCGCGCTCGGCATCTTCGCGGTGCCGCTGCTCGCGATCGCCTCGTTCGGCATCTTCCTCTCAGTCCTGACGAAGAACAGCGCGGCCGCGATCGTCGTCACGCTCGTCTACGAGCTCACGATGGAGGCGGTCGTGGGGCTCGTCCACGTCTCCTGGCTCCGGCACTACCTGCTCTCGGCCCAGTTCGACGCCTGGCACGGCTTCTTCCAGACACCGCTCTACTGGACGCCGATCGTGCGTGCGCTGTGGGTCTCCGCGCTCTTCATCGCCGTGCCGCTCACCGCCGCGTTCGTCCTCTTCCGACGGCGCGACGTCACCGGTGGAGTAGCCCTGTTGGGCGGGCGCCGTGTTGGTTGATCAGGACGTTCCCGGTCTGCGTTGGCAGCTGCTGCGGTGTGCCGTTGATGGTCAGGGTGAGATTCCAGGGTGCGCCGATCCGCGCCCACAGGCTCGTGCCGCGCAGAGCGAGCGCACGCCCTTGCTGGAGCATGCCCTCATAGAGCGGCTGGCCTTGCTGGCTGCCGCGTCGGAGCAGAAGCCAGCAGTTCCCGTGGGCGGCGCTGAGGACGATCCTGACGACGCCTGCCGGGCTCGGGCGAGTCGCGGCGTGGCTATGGGTGGCTAGGTGGGGATGGGCGACCGCTACCCGGGTAGCGAGACTCGGACGTGTTGGGCGGTGCGGCTGATTGCCTGGCGCCAGCCAGGCGACCAACGCGACCGTGAGCACGGCCGCTCCCACGAACGCCACGCTGCCGCGCCCCGGCAGCCTGCGCACCCGTGCCGGGACGGGTAGGGCGACCCGCTCAGCGCCCTCGAGCCGCTCAAACCGCGAGACGTACTCGCCGGCGAACGCGTCCGCGTCGAGACCGAGGAAGATGGCGTAGCCGCGCAGGAACGTCCGCCGGTAGGCCCCGGGTGGTAGCTGGTCGAAGCGCTCCTCCTCGAGCGCGCGCAGGTAGCGCGCACGCACCTTCGTTTCCCGCTCCACATCGGCGAGCTCCAGCCCACGGCGCTCGCGCGCCTCGCGAAGGCTCGTGCCGATCTGCAACACCCGCGCCCCTTCCTAACCTCGGCTTACCCCTGTCGGGTGCGCAAACTCGTCCGGTGGTTCGAGAGTGCGTTTCCTGGACAGCCGGTCGCTTGGTGATCGGTTCGGAAACCCTGACGGCGTTCTACAGCGGCTCGGAAGAACGAGCGAGCATCGGCTGCTCTTCGAGAAGATGCTTCGGGTTGCCCCACATCGTCTCCTCCTGGCGCTCCCCAGCGCGGGCGACGATGCGGCTCATCAGCTTCAACACTCCGCGGGTCTCTACGTCCCACGCCCACCGCATGCGGGTTCCCCCGGGAACGGCGTCAAAGGTCAGTGTTCCCTCGGTCTTGGTGGCCACCGGCTTGATCAGGCGCACCACGGATCGCGACGTTGACCCGAGCAGCCGGGGTCGCTCGTAGTCGGTGAACTCGATGGTCGTTTCTACAACACGACCCAACATCGCGCTCTCTGCCAAAAATCGCGAGCCCCGCCCGATGGGTCCAGGCGAGGTCTTGTCGGCACGCACCATGCGCGAGTTGTATCGGGGCTCGTTGCGCTCATCGGCAACGAAATCGAAGACCTGATCCACCGGTCGGATGATCACGACCTCGCCTTCAATGCGCACCGATCTTCAATCACTCCCTCTACGCTCCGGCTCGATTCGAGGAGAGGCTTCAGCCGCTTCATCCGCGCTGGGACAGTCCTCGACCATGCCCCAGGCTTCCCCCGGGCTCCGGCGGCACGCATCGGTGGAAACCACGATCAACGAGAGAGGCAGACCTTCGGCGTCATCTCGACGGCCTTCGGCGCCGGTGCCCTGCTGGGCGCCCTGGTGACGGCGGCCCTCGGGAGAGCGCCCTTGAAGGCGATGATGGCCGGCGCGGGCCTGCTTCACCGCGGCCCAGTTCGCGCTCGCCCCGCTTCGCTCGACGAGTGCCGACGTCGTATTGCTGTTCCTGACCGGGGTCTTCTTCACCGTCTACACCACGGCGGCTACCTCTACCTGAATGCTCATCCGCCGCAGCGCAGCCCCAAGACGACGGCCGCGACAAACGCGCTGCCGGTAGCCGCTCGGTCTTTACGGGCTACATCCGCGAGGCATCAAATCGGCCGCGTCACGTTTAGCGAGCGCACAGAATTCGCGAAGTGCGCCGCTGTTGAGGCTATGACCTCGAAGGATCGTCTAAGAGCGGTTCGCCCCCTCAAGCGAGCGGACGTGAAAAAGTACCTGTGAGCAGAGGCGTTGATGTAATAAGAACAACGGGATGGACGGTACTGGGCTCGAACCAGTGGCCAAGCGAC
>DATCOD010000118.1:0-20080 GCA_036564905.1 Candidatus Limnocylindria bacterium | reverse complement strand
TCGCTCGCCGAATCCGGCACCGCGCTCGAAGCGAGCGACCAGCGCCTGGTCGGGCTGGTGGAAGACGCGCCGGTGCTGCTCGTCTCCATCGATACAAGCGGCGTGATCGTTGACGCGCTCGGCTCAGGATTCGGGGACCATCCGAAGTTCTCTCCCGAGCGGATGCGGGGACAGCAAGCCGCCGTGTTCTACGCCGACAATCCAGAGCTTCTTGCACGAGTGAGCCGGGCGCTGTCTGGGGAGGAGTTCAACGAGCGGGTCGAGCGGTATGGCTTCGTCTACGACGTGCATCTCCGGCCGAGGCACGATGTGAGCGGCGAGCTCGTGGGGATGACGGCGGTTCTGGTCAACGTCAGCGGACGCGTCCGCGCGGAACAGCGACTGGAGCGTGCAGCCTTCCACGACCCGCTCACCGGCCTACCCAACCGGATATTGCTCCAGGACCGCCTGCACCAGGCGCTTCGCGCGGCCGGCCGGACCCGCGGCGGCGTGGCGGTGCTCGTGCTCGGCCTCGACAGCTTCAGGTCGGTCAACAACACCTATGGGCATTCCGTTGGTGACGGGCTGCTCCACGAGATCGGCGAGCGGCTCCGGGGGACGATCCGCGCGGTCGACACGCTGGCCCGGTTCAGTGGCGACGAGTTCGCGATCGTCCTCGCCGATTGCCCGCCTGGTGGTGACGTCGCCGTCGTCGCCAAAGTGCGGGAGGCACTCGTCGCGCCGTTCGTCGTGGCAGAGCGGCAGCTCGACGTCAGCGTGAGCGTCGGCAGCGCCTGCCATCCCGAAGATGGCGACGATCCGCAGACCCTCATGCGCAAGGCCGAGGTCGCGATGTTCGCGGCGAAACGGTCCCGCGCCGGCCACGAGCCCTATCGGGCGGCGCTCGATACGCATGGCGCGGGCCGGATGGCGCTCATGACCGAGCTGCGCGAGGCGCTCGAGAGCGGCGCGCTGGCGCTGCACTTCCAGCCGGTGGTCGCGGTGTCGGCGGGCCAGGTGGTGATGGCCGAGGCGCTGATCCGCTGGGATCATCCCGAGCGCGGTCAGATCCCGCCGCTGGAATTCATTCCCTTGGCCGAGGAGACGGACCTGATGCGACCGCTGACCGACTGGGTGCTCGCGCAGGCCGTCGGCCAATGCCGACGATTGCTGGATGCCGGTTGGCGGGTACCGATCGCGGTCAACCTGTCGGTGCGCAACCTGGTCGATGACGGGCTGGCCGCCCGGATCGGCGCGCTCCTCGAGGCTGCGTCGGTGCCCGCGAGCAGCCTGACCGTCGAGATCACCGAGAGTGTCGTGATGGCGGACGCGGCCCGCTCACTGGAGACGATGCGGCAGCTGCGCGAGGTCGGGATCGAGATCGCGATCGATGACTTCGGGACCGGCTACTCCTCGCTCGCCTACCTGGGGCGCCTTCCGATCAGCTCCGTCAAGATCGACCGGACCTTCGTCGGATCGATGCTGTCCGACCACAGCTCCCTGGCCATCGTCACGGCGACCATCGGATTGGCCCATGCACTCGGCTTGAAGGTCGTGGGGGAGGGCGTCGAGAGCGAGGCCGTCCTCGACCGGCTCCGTGCGCTCGGCAGCGATCGTGCCCAGGGCTACCACATCGCTCGACCGATGCCCGCCGACGCCTTCGTCGCGTGGCTCGAGGCCCAGTCTCCTCGCGACGGATAGCGCGGGAGTCGTCATCCCGAGGCGCGGCGCTCCGAGTACGCGCTGTAGCCGCCCTCGAAGACGCGCAGCACGCCCTCTTCCAGCGCGACGACACGGTCGACGACGCGGTCGAGGAAGTACCGGTCGTGCGACACGACGATCACGGTACCGGTGAACTCTTCGAGCGCGCCCTCGAGGACCTCGGCCGACGCGATGTCCAGGTTGTTCGTCGGCTCGTCGAGCAGCAGGCAGTTCACGTTGGAGTACATCAGACGGGCGAGCTGCATCCGGCTCTTCTCGCCGCCGGAGAGCGTCGCGATCGGCTGCTGGGCCGCGGCGTAGGGGATCAGGAATTTCAGGAGCTTCGCGACGGCCTCGCCCTCGGTCATCGGCCGGACATCGCGGAGGGTCTCGATGGGCGTGCGCCGCTGGTCGAGCGTCTCGTGATGCTGCGCGAACAGGCCGCGCTCGATGCTCGGCCCGACCCACACGGTCCCGCGGTCCGGCGCACGTTCGCCGCTCATCAGCGAGAGGAGCACCGTCTTGCCCGCGCCGTTGGGCCCGATGATCCCGACCCGCTCGCCGTTCTGGATCACCAGATCGGCGTCTTTGATGATCGTGCGGCCGTCCAACCCGAATGACGCATGCTCGAGCCGCAGCGCGATGGCGCCGCCGCGCATCCGCGGTCGGAACGAGAGGGCCATCCGCCGCCGCTCGAGGACCGGTCGCTCGACCTTCTCCATGCGATCGATCTGGCGCTGCTTGTTGCGGGCCTGCTTGATGTGCCGCTCGTCCACCACGAGCCTGGCCCAGAGCTCGAAGCGCTTCACCGCCGCCTCGAGCCGGGCGATCTCCTTCTGCTGCGACGCGTAGTCCTGCTGCTGCCGGCGCAGCGCGATCTCCTTCTGCGCCACGTACGCGGAGTAGTTGCCCTCCCACAGCCGGAGGCGCGCGCCGCCGGCGGCCGGCTCCAGCTCCGCGATCCGCTCGACGGTGTCGTCCAGCAGATAGCGATCGTGCGACACGATGACGACGGCGCCGTCGAACTCCCCGAGCAGCCGCTCGAGGGTCTCCTTCCGTTGGAGGTCGAGATGATTGTCCGGCTCGTCCAGCAGCAGGAGATCCGGATCGCCGATCAGGCAGGCCGCGAGCCCGACCAGTTTCCGCTGCCCGCCCGAGAGCGCGGACTGCGGCAGGTCCCAGTGGTCGCGCGGGATCCCAAGGTCGCGCAGCAGGCCCTCGGCGCGGTTGCGGAGGCGCGCGCCGCCGGCGCGGTCGAACGCGTGGAGCAGCCGCTCCTGTTCATCGAGCGCGGTCGCAAGCCGTGCCATGTCGCCGCTCACCGCGGGATCAGCGAGGCGGAGGCCGACCGCCGTGAGGTCGCGCTCGATGCCGGCGAGGTCGGGGCGCGCCCCGAGGAGCGTGGCGATCAACGGGACGTCGGTCGGCGCCTGCTCCTGGGTCAGGTACGCGATCCGCAGGTCCCGCGGGCGGGTGACGAGGCCGGCCTCGGGGAGCTCGACGCCGGCGATCGTGCGCAGGAGCGTCGACTTCCCGCTGCCGTTCGGTCCGATCAACCCGATCCGCGCGCGATCCGCGATGGTCCAGGAGAGGTCGGCGAAGACGGTCCGGTCGCCGTGGGCGCGCGTGACGGCGGCGAGGTCGGTCAGGATCATGCGGCCATTTGACACCCATCGGAACGCACGATGGAATGGACCGCACATGGCCGCGATCGACGCCCCATTCCCCGTCACCCGCCCGCGGTACACGGGCATCCTCGAGTGGGTGAGCACGGTCGATCACAAGAAGATCGGGATCATGTACCTGTGGACGACATTCTTCTTCTTCGTGACCGGCGGCCTGCTCGCGCTCGCGATCCGCGCGCAGCTCGCGACGCCCGACGGGACGCTCCTGACCGCCGAGCAATACAACGCCGCATTCACGATGCACGGGACGACCATGATCTTCCTGTTCGTCGTGCCGGTCTGGACCGGGTTCGCGAACTACATCATCCCGCTGCAGATCGGCGCGCGAGACATGGCCTTCCCCAAGCTGAACGCGCTCGGCTTCTGGCTCCTCCTGAGCGGCGGGATCATCCTGTACTCGGCGCTGCTCGTCGGCCCGCCGTCATCGGGGTGGACCTCGTACGTGCCGCTCTCGACGCTGCCGTACTCGCCGAGCCACGGCCAGGACCTCTGGCTCCTCAGCCTCACCGTCCTCGGCTTCTCATCGATCTTCGGCGCGCTGAACATGATCGTGACGATCTTCGCGCTGCGCGCTCCGGGCATGACGTTCTCGCGGATCACGCTGTTCACCTGGAGCGTGCTCGTCACGTCGTTCCTGCTCGTGCTCGCGATCCCGTTCCTCACCGTGGCGGGCGTGCTCCTGCTGTTCGACCGCCTGGCCGGATTGAGCTTCTTCGCGACGTCGGAGGGCTCGGACCCGCTGCTCTGGCAATTCCTGTTCTGGTTCTTCGGCCACCCCGAGGTTTACATCATGGTGCTGCCCGGATTCGGGGTGGTGAGCGAGATCCTGCCGGTGTTCTCACGCAAGCCGATCTTCGGCTACAAGATGATCGCGTACTCGAGCGTCGCGATCGGCTTCCTCTCGTTCTCCGTCTTCGTGCACCATATGTTCGTCGCGGGCGTCGACCAGACGCTGCAGGTCTTCTTCATGATCTCGACGATGCTCATCGCGGTCCCGACGGGCGTGAAGATCTTCAGCTGGCTCGGCACGATCTGGCATGGCTCCCTGCGGTTCAAGACGCCGATGCTCTTCGCGCTCGGCTTCATCGCGACATTCACGATCGGCGGCATCTCCGGTGTGTTCCTGGGCTCCGTGCCCGAGGACGTACAGCTCTCCGACACGTACTACGTCGTCGCCCACATCCACTACGTCCTGTTCGGTGGAGCGGTGATGACCGTGTTCGCCGCGATGTACTACTGGATCCCGAAGATCTCGGGCCGCATGCTGAGCGAGAAGCTCGGCCAGATCAACTTCCTGGTGATCTTCATCGCAATGAATCTCACGTTCTTCCCGCAGCATCAGCTCGGTATCGACGGGATGCCGCGCCGCATCTTCCACTACCCGCAGTCGCCGGAGTGGAGCACGTTGAACCTCATCTCGACGATCGGCGCGTTCCTCATCGCGTTCGGCGTCGCGCTCTTCCTGTGGAACTTCTTCAACAGCGTCATCCTCGGCCACGGGAAGCCCGCCGGTGATGACCCATGGGAGGCGGACACGCTCGAGTGGGCGACCACGTCCCCGCCGCCGGTCTACAACTTCCCCCGCATCCCGGTCGTGCACAGTGCCCGTCCGCTGAAAGAAGACGAGCCGCATACCTAGCGGCATGACCGTGTCAGCGGGCTACCGGCGTCTCGTCTATCTCACCCTTCTGGCGGCGCTTCCGGCCGCGTTCTGGGGCGGCATCGTGCGCGTCACCGGATCCGGTCTCGGCTGCCCCGACTGGCCGCTCTGTCACGGTCAGTTCCTGCCCTCGCTCGACGTCGCGACGCGCATCGAGTGGTTCCACCGGTTCCTCGCGATCATCGCGGGGCTGACCCTCGCGGCCCTCGCGGTCTGGACGCTCGCGCGCCACCGGAGGGATCGCCGCGCGCTGGTCTTCGTCGGCGTGGCGGTCGTCTTGTACTGGCTGCAGGCCGTCCTGGGCGCGGTGACGGTCCTGCTCGAGCTCCCCGATACCTGGGTGACCGTGCACCTCGCGAATGCGGAGCTGTTCCTCGGTGTCCTCACCGTCTACGCCGTCGTGATCCGCTGGCCGGCGGCGGGCACCGGCCTGGCGAAGCCGACCCCGTTCACCTGGCTCGCCCTCGGCGCGGCGGCCGGCACGTTCGTGCTCATGCTCTCCGGCGCGTACGTGCGCGGCGACGGCGCGACCGCGGCCTGCTCGACGTGGCCGCTCTGCAATGACGGCATCCCGATGGGCGGGGCCGCCGCGATCCACATGGCCCATCGGTACATCGCCGCGGCCGTCGGCGTGGTCCTGGCGTACGCGGTCGTGGGCGCCTGGCGGCGCCGGCGGGAGATCCCCGGTCTCGGCCTGGCCGCGGTGCTCACCGGCGTCCTGTTCGTGCTGGAGGTCATCGTCGGCGCGCTGAACCCGCTCACCGGCTTCTCGCCGTGGCCCCTCGGGGCGCACCCGGCCGTGGCCACGGCCCTCTGGTGCGCGACGGTGGCCTTGGCGGTGCTGGCCTGGCGCCCGGTCCGGACGGAGGCCACGACGACCCTTCGCGACCTCGTCGCGCTCACGAAGCCGGCGATCATGTCGCTCCTCCTCGTGACCGCGCTCGGCGGCATGTTCCTGGCCGCGGGCGGCGTCCCGCCGTTCCATCTCGTGCTCGCGACGATGCTCGGTGGCGCGTTCGCGAGCGGCGGCGCGTCCGCGCTCAACCACTACTTCGACCGCGACATCGACGAGCGGATGCGCCGGACGTCACGGCGGCCGCTGCCCGGGCATCGCGTGTCGCCGCGGGTCGCGATCGCGGTCGGGGTGATCCTCAATGTGCTGGCCTTCGCGCTCCTGGCGCTCGTCGCGAACCTGCTGGCCGCGATCCTCGCGATCGCCGGGACGCTGTTCTACATCCTCGTCTACACGCTCTGGCTCAAGCGCACGACGGTCCAGAACATCGTGATCGGCGGCGCGGCCGGCGCGATCCCGCCGCTCGTCGGCTGGGCCGCGGTCGCGAACAATATCGACCTGCCCGCGCTATATCTCTTCGCGATCGTCTTCTTCTGGACGCCGGCGCACTTCTGGGCGCTCGCGCTGCTCATCCGTGACGACTACGACCGCGCGGGCATTCCGATGCTCCCGGTGGTCCACGGCGACCGCGTGGCGCGGTGGGGGATCCTGCTCTACGCGATCACGCTCGTCCCGCTCTCGGTGCTCCTGTTCCTCACCCGGTACGTCGGGATCATCTACCTCTTCGCCGCCCTCGTCCTCGGCGTGATCTTCATCGGCTACGCCGTGAAGCTGCTGCGGGCCGCAGCGGCGAAGCAGCGCACCGTCGCGCGCAGCGTCTATCTCTACTCGCTCCTGTATCTCGCGCTGCTGTTCGTCGCGATCATGGTGGACACGACCGTACGCCTCTAGCTCTCGGTGTCCTCACCGTCCTCGCGGCCGGCGTCTATCTCCGAGGCGCTCGCGGGCGTCGTGGCTGGCCTTGGTGGCGGACCGCGCTCTTCCTGCTCGGGCTCGCCGCGCTCGTCGCCTCGCTCGGCTCGCCGATCGACGCGATCGCGCTCGAGCTGTTCAGCATCCACATGGTCCAGCACATGCTCCTGCTGGTCGTCGCGGCGCCGCTCCTCCTGCTCGGCGCGCCGGTGCGTCCCCTCCTGCGCGGCCTGCCGATCGTCGTGCGCCGCACCGTCGTGCGCGCGATCGCGCGGAACACCGCGTTCCGTGGGCTCGTCCACTTCCTGCGTCAGCCGCTCGTCGCGGCCGGGCTCTATGTGGTCGGGCTGTACGCGTGGCACGTCCCGGCGCTGTACGACGCCGCGATCGACCATCCGACGATCCACGTCGTCGAGCACACCTGGTTCCTCGCGTCGGCACTCCTGTTCTGGAGCGTCGTCATCGATCCCGTCCCGTTCCGGGCCACCTTGCCGTACGCCGCGCGCATCCCGTTCCTGCTGATCGTCGGAGCAGCCCAGAACACGATCCTCGGCGGTCTGCTCGCGTTCTCCGACCGGCTCTACTACCTGCACTACGCGACGACGACCGCGCGGTACGGGCTCGATCCGGTGACGGACCAGCACCTCGGCGGCGCGATCATGTGGGTGCCCGGCGACCTCATCTTCCTCGCCGCCGCGAGCCTCTCGTTCTTCCTGTGGCTACAGTCGGAAGAGCAGGCCCAGCGCCTGCGGGAGTCTCGTCAGAGGTGAAGCGTGGAATGGCTCTGGACCCTCGTCGTGCTGGCGATCCTGTTCGGGCCGGTGATCTTCGTGTTCGCTCGCGGGCGCGGTGGTGGCGGGCCATCGCGGGAGGACGTCCCGAACGCGACGTACGCGACCGACCAGATCCGCGACCTGGAGACCGGCGGGCGAGGCGGGCAATTGGGTCCACGCTGACCGTTCTCGTCTTCGTCGCCTCCGCCTGCGGCGGGCCGGCGCCGACGGATACGAGCGAGGTGCCCGGCCTCTACGTCGACATCAGCGACTTCAAGCTCGTGACCGACCATCCGAGCATCGCGTCCGGTCACGTCGTGGTCGGCATCCGCAACCACGCCGCGATGCTCCACGAGCTGAAGGTGATCAAGACCGATCTCGCGCCCGATCAGCTCCCGATGGATGGCGGGACGGCGAAGGCGAGGGAGGATGGCAAGGTCGGCGAGCTCCTGAACATCTCGGCGGGCGCGTCACGCAAGCTGGTGCTCGACCTCGCGCCCGGGAAGTACGTGCTCATCTGCAACGTCGCGGGCCACTATCAGCTGGGGATGCGGGTCGGGCTCGAGGTGCAGTGAGGGGGCGCGACCCCTACTTCAAGGTCTCCAGGAACTTCACGATCGCGAGGATCGTCGGGTCGTCCAGCGCGCCGCCGGCCTTGTTGCTGAACACCGGCATGACGATCCCGGGCTTGAGCGAGGGCGCATTGCTGACCCACTTGATGAGGTTCGCCTCGTTCACGTCGAGGCCGGCCACGCCGCCGATCGGGGTCTTCTGCGACATGATGTGGGTGAGCTCGGGCCCGACCTTGCCGCCGGTCAGGCCCTGGATCGTGTGGCAGCCGGCGCACGCGAGGGTCGTGAACAGCTGCTTGCCCTGGGCCACCGCTGGATCGTTGAACAGGTTCGCCTGCTTCACCGCGGCGTCCTGCCACGAGGCGTAGTCGATCGGGTTCTGCGCCACGACCGTGATCAGCATGTCCGCGTGCCCGGTGCCGCAGAACTCGACGCACTGGCCGTTGTACGTGCCCGGGCGATCGGCCTGGATCCACATCTCGGTCGCGCGTCCGGGGACCGCGTCCTTCTGACCGCCGAGCTTCGGGACATAGAAGGCGTGGATGACGTCCGTCGAGCTGAGCTCGATCTTCACTTTCTGTCCGACCGGGATGTGGAGCTCCTCGGCGGCTTTGAGATAGCTGCCATCGCTCAGCTTGAACTTCGTGTCCGTGGGGTATTGGAAGCTCCAGACCCACTGCTTCGCCTCGGCCTTGACGGTCATGGCGGTCCCG
This sequence comes from Candidatus Limnocylindria bacterium, assembly GCA_036564905.1. Classification (GTDB taxonomy): domain Bacteria; phylum Chloroflexota; class Limnocylindria; order P2-11E; family P2-11E; genus UBA4735. The sequence goes on along the minus strand of DATCOD010000118.1, from coordinate 11,232 downwards.
CTGTCGACGTCGTTCACGAGCGTGAGCCGCTGGAACGAGAGCACGCTGAACGAGATGACCATGAGCGTGGGCACGATCGTCCAGATGAGCTCGAGGACGTTGTTGCCGTGGTACTGGCGGGCCTGATGGCCGGGCCGCTCGCGGAACCGGATCCCCGCGACGACGAGGGCCCCCACGACGATCGCGAGCACGACGACAGCGGCGCCGAACATGACCCAATAGAGGTCGGCGATCGAACGGGCAAGGGGACCCTGCGGATCAACTGGCCACGGCATGCGCCGACCACACTAGGGCAGCGTTTCGACGGCTGCCAATCCATGGCCTAGAGTTTCGACCGATGTCCGGGCACGATCAGCCGATCCACATTCCGCCGCCCAGCCTCTCGCCGGTGACGATCGGGGTCGGCGTCACGTTCATCTCGTTCGGCATCCTCTGGAGCGTCATCCTCGTCGGGATCGGGGTCATCGTGCTGCTCGCCGGCCTCGCGACGTGGCTCATCGACGACGCCCGTGCCTACACCGAGGCGGGCGACGAGGGCCACGGAGCCCACCACTCGTGACGGACCGCACGGTCGTCCGGGGCCGCCGCGGCGCGCCGGCGGTCGACCATCTGGGCGCGAACGACTCCGGCTACGACGTGCAGCCCACCAAGTTCAACAGCGGGATGTGGGCGATCATCATGTTCGTCGGCAGCGAGACCATGTTCTTCGCCGCGCTGTTCACGACCTACTTCTTCCTGCGCGGCAAGATCCCCGTGTGGGAGCCGGTCTTCGGCGAGAAGCCGAACTGGCAGGGCCTCCCGCTCATCAACACCATCGAGCTCCTCACCTCCAGCGTGACCATGCAGCTCGCGGTGAGCGCCATCAAGAAGGGCGACCGCCGCCGGATGATCCAGTGGCTGATCCCGACGGTCATCCTCGGCGCGGCTTTCCTCACCGGCCAGGCCTATGAGTACACCCGTATCGGCTTCCTGCCGAAGGACGGCATCTTCGCGGCTGTGTTCTTCACCCTCACCGGGTTCCACGGCGCGCACGTGACCGGCGGCGTGATCTTCATCGCGATCTGCCTCTATCGCGGATCCCGGGGCCAGTTCACCGCGAACCGCCACCTCGCGGTCGAGGCCGCGAGCATCTACTGGCACTTCGTCGACATCGTCTGGATCGGCCTCTTCACGACCATCTACATCATCGGGTGACCCGTAGGGTCAGACGATGCTGTACAGGCCGAGCCGTAGGCGGAGCTAGCGCTCCGCGTTCAGCAGCTTCAGGTCGCCGGCCAGCGCATCCGCCGTGATGTCCGAGTGCACGAGCACCCGTACGTGGCCCTTCCGGTCCAGGAGGTAGATCGCATCGCTGTGGCCGACCCCGGTGACGGTCGGATCGGTCTCGATGCCGATGCCATAGGCCGACCAGACCGGCTGCAGCTGGGCCGCGCCGCCGACCAGGAACACGAACCCCTTGGCCAGGCCGTGGTCGCGCGCGAACGACTGCACCGCGTCCGGCGTGTCCTGCCGCGGATCGACGGAGACCGCCACGAACAGCGTGTGGTCGCGCTCATCGGCGGTGAGCAGCAGCTGGGCCATCCGGAAGCGCTCCGCGGTGAGGGGACAGACGTCCAGGCAGTGCGTGTAGAGGAACGACAGCACGATCACGGTGCCCTGCTGGGACGAGAGCGTGATCGGCTTGCCGCTGATGCCATCGGTGAGCGTGAAATCCGGCGCCGCGGTCGGCGTGATCTCCGTCCCCACCAGCGCCGGCGCGGCGCAGGACGCGAGCAGCAGGGCCGCCAGCGCGAGCCGGAACTTCCGCACGGACTGACAATACCGAGGTGAGCACGCGCGTCGCGGCGGCCTACGTCGTCATGGTCCTGCTCTGGGGCTCGACCTGGGCGGCGATCAAGATCGGCGTCGCGGAGGTGCCGCCGTACTTGTTCGCGTTCGAGCGCGCGATCGCGGTCGCGTCGATCCTCACCGTCACGGTCCTCGTGCTTCGCCAGTCGTTCCCCCGAACGCGGGCGGCGCTCCTCGCGGCGGGCATCTCGGGCCTCTTCAACATCGGCACGTCGTGGGCCCTGATCTTCTGGGCGGAGCAGTTCGTGCCATCGGGACTCGTGGCGGTCTTCGGTGCCATGGCGCCGGTATGGACCGCCATCCTGGCGCACTTCTTCGTGCATGGGGACCGGCTCTCACGCCTGAAGGTCGGTGCGCTCGTGCTCGGGCTCGTCGGGACCGCGCTCCTCGTGGGCGCGCCGGCCCCGAGCGAAGGGTCGAACGCCATCATCGCGACGGTCCTGCTCGCGATCATGCCGATCAGCTGGGCGATCGCGGCGATCCTCATCGCCCGGTTCCTGTCGCGCGAGTCGCCGATCGCGGTCGTGGGGATCGGTACCTGGGTCGGCGCGGCGTTCCTGCTCCCGTTCGCGCTCACGCAGGTCGGGCAGCCGCAACACTGGAACGCGAGCTCGGCGATCGCATTCGCCTACCTCGTCCTCGGGGGCTCCTGCGTCGGCCTCGTCTTGAACGCCTGGCTCTATCGGAAGCTCCGTCCGACCACGGTGGCCCTCTCGCAGGTGCTCATCCCGGCGCAGGCGCTGCTCATCGGCGGGTTGGCGCTCGGCGAGGAGTTCACGCTGCGGATGCTCGCCGGTGCGGCCCTCGTGGTCAGCGCGGTCGTGTTGAACGCGAAGGCCGGCGCGAGCGCCGGGACCGTCGAGCCGGCACAGCCGGTCGTCGCCGCGGCCGACTGACAGGTACTACACCGAGGTAGTATTTCCAACGGGCAGTGACGGCGTGATCGACTGGGACCGCAATCTCTTCCATAGCGACCCGACGCTCTTCGAGCGCTCGGACGATGACTCCTATGAGCGCGCCGCGCGTTCCATCCGGCTCCTCGCCGAGCCCATCCGGCTCAAGCTCCTGCACGCGCTTTCCGTCGGCGAGGACACGCCGCAGCGGGCGGCCGTGTGGTCCGGCCTCGACCAGCCGCATGCCGAGCGCGAGCTGGCCGCGATGGCCCTGGCGGGCCTCGTCGAGCGGCGCGACGGGCCGGGTGGCCCGCTCTACGGGCCGCGCGACGGCCATCTCGTGGTCGCGCTCCATGTGGCGCTCGCGCATGGGCGCGAACGGGTGGCCGAGCGCCACCCGCGGCTCCTGGCTGCGCGCCGGTCAGCACACCGGAAGGCGGGATAATCCGCGCATGGCCCCCGACGTCCGCCGCTTGAAGCGTGCCCAGCGCGACGGGCCGAACGCGTTCCTCGGACCGCTCGAGACCGCGGTCATGGAGCGGCTCTGGAAGCGTCGCACGGCGACGGTGCGCGACGTCGTGGATGACCTCGCGGAGAGCCGGCCCCTCGCGTACACGACCGTGATGACGATCATGACCCGGCTCCACGTGAAGGGCCTGCTCGCCCGCGACCGCGACGGAAAGACCTACGTGTACCGGCCCGCGTTCACGCGCGACGAACACCGGGCCCGACTGTCGCGGGATCTCGTGCGCGGCCTCGTCGACGAGTTCGGCGACGTCGCGCTCGCGCAGTTCACCGCCGAGCTCGATTCGGTCGACGCGGGCCACCGCGCGGCGCTCCGGCGCATCGCGGGCAAGGACTCCAGGTGAGGACCGCCGATCGCGCGTTCGGTGTCCTCGTGCTGCTCGCTCTCGGCTCGAGTGCGCTGCTCATCGCCCTGCTGGCGGCCCTGCTGCCGCGAGGATTCGCGCTCGCGACCGGCGCGGCCGCCGATCTACCGAGCATCGTCGCCGTCCTCGTGCTCATCCTCGCCACGTTCGGGGTGATCCTCGGGCTCACGTCGCTGTTCCGGCAGCTGCTCGCGACGCTCTCGCTCATCCGCACGCTGCTCTCGCGCCGGGTGACCGTGTCACGCCGTATCGCCCAGATCGCCGGCACGCTCGATCTCGCCGGCCGCATCGACATCGTGCGCGACCCGCGGCCGTTCTCGTTCTGCTACTGGTTCCGCAGTCCGCGCATCTGCCTCTCGACCGGGCTCATCGCGAGACTCGACGACGCAGAGCTCCGCGCGGTGCTGCTCCACGAGCGCTACCACCTCCGTCAGCGCGATCCGCTCCGCCTGGTCATCGCTCGGTACTTCGCCGCGGGGCTCTATGTCGTGCCGGTGGTCGAGGAGCTCGTCGAGTACTACACGGTGCAGAAGGAGGTCGCGGCCGATCAGGCCGCGGTCCGCGCGATGGGCGGCGTGCGCGAGCTCGCGTCCGCCCTGTTCAAGGTCCTTCCGGAAGCCGACGACGTCGCGCTCGGTCTGCTCCTGCCGGTCGGATCGCTCTCGGTCACCGAGGCGCGGATCGACCAGCTCGTCGACGGCCGCGCGGTCCCGCTCGCGCTCTCGCGCGCCTCGGTCCTGCTGTCCGGCGGCGCGCTGGTCGCGGCGGCGGTCCTCGCGCTGACCGACGGCCTGCACCCGGCGCCGCTCACCCTGCCGGCGCTCATCGGTCCGGCGTCGCTCCTGCTGGCCGCCGCCGCGACCGGCGCGGCCAACCAGGTCCGCCTGCTCGCCCTCCCGTCCCGGTAGAGGGAAAGCCCCGCTTTACCTTTGGCCCGGCGCAGCCGATAGTGGCTGCGGGGGCTCGGCAAATTCGCCGGTGGGGTGGAGGACCCACCTATGTCGCTTCGTTTCATCACCCGGATCGTCTTCGTCGTCGCCATGGCGTTCACCCTCAGCGCTCCGCTTCTTGGCACCGCCGCAGCCACGAACTGCGACCCCGGAACCAACCCAGGCCTCTGCTAGCAGACTCGATCCGCCCCGGGATCAGCACCGCGACCCTTCCGGCAAATGCCGGAGACCGTGGCGCGGGCATCTGAGCCCGCCCAGACCCCGACCGGCACCGCTCCGCACGCGGTCAGGGCTGACCGGGTTCAGGGCTGTTTGACCGCTCGTTGAGCGCTCCGTAAAGTGGCCTCGTGGCCATCGGCAACACGATCCGCTCCGCGATGACGGCTGACGTCGGAGCGCGGATCCGGTCCCTCCGTACCGCGCGCAGCCTCACCCAAGCGCAACTCGCGGAGCCCCAATACACGAAGGCCTACATCTCCATGCTCGAGTCCGGTCGCACTCGGGCGTCGATGAAAGCGCTCGAGCACATCGCCGGCCGTCTTGGCGTGCAACCGTCGGACCTGCTCGGCGGGTCGCCGTCTCCGGCCGGCCCGCAATATGACCTCCTCGAAGCGCGCCGGCTCGTTGAGCAGGGCGATGCGAAGGCCGCGATCCCGACCCTCGTCGCCCTGGAAGAAGGGCTGACCCCGTCCGACCAGCTCGTTCGCCTTCGCTACCTCGCTGCCGCGTACAACACGACTGGCGAAGCGAAGCTGGCATTCCCTTTGCTCGAACGTGCTCAGCGGATGGCCGAGCTGCTCGACGACAGAGCCGAGCAGGTGCGGATCAAAGGGGTGCTGGCTGCGACGTACGCGAAGACGTTCGCCTACGAAGATGCGGTCAAGCTGCTTCGCGAAGTCGTGAAGGCCTGCGATGAAGGCGTCATCACCGATCCCACGTTCCATTTCAGACGCCTCTCTGACCTCGCGGTGATCCTGACGAACCAGCGGCAACCGAAACAAGCGATGCCGGTCTTCGAGCGCGCGATCGAGCTCGCTGGTCAGTTCAGCGATCCGGGCTCGCTCGGGACCATGTACGCCGGCCTCGCGAAGGCGCATCACCTCCAGGGTGATGTCGAGCTCGCGATCCGGTACAACCAGCGATCGCTCCAGGTGTACGAGGAGCTGAGTGCGCTCGATCAGGTCGCCTGCACCCTCGACAACATCGCCGTGCAATACGCCGAATACGGCAACCGCGAGCGTGCCCGCGAGAGCCTCGTCCGTGGAGCGCAGATCGCCACAGAGATCAAGCGAGACCGGACACTCGCTTCGATCAAGACGACCGAGGCCGAGATCGAGGCGAAGGCGGATCCCGGCGTGGCGATGGATCTGGCCCAGGATGCGCTGAAGTTCGCCCGCAAGGTCGAGCAGATCGACGCGCAGGTCCGCGCGATGGTGCTCATCGGCGAGCTCAAGATGAAGACCAGCGGGACCGCCGCACGGAAGTCGTTCCAGGAAGCCCGGCAGCTCGCCGAGGAGCAGGCCCCGCACCTGCTCCGCATGATCTTCGATCGCTGGTCGCACGCCGCCGAAGAGGCCGGCGATGGCGAGGAGGCCCTCCGTCTGGCGCGCCGCGCCCTGGAGAGCGTCAAAGCCTGACCCGGCTCACGCGTGATCGGGTCCGTCAGCGGGTCACGGGCACGATCCTCGCCTCCATCGGCGACACGCCCCTCGTCCCACTGCGTCGCATCGGCGCGGGCCTGCGCGGCGAGCTGTGGGCGAAGATCGAGTCGTTCAACCCGGGCGGCAGCGTGAAGGACCGGGCCGCCCTCTGGATGGTCCTCGACGCGGAGCAGCGTCTCGATCTCGACGGCAAGACTCTCCTCGATGCCACGAGCGGCAACACCGGCGTCGCCCTCGCGCTCGTCGGCGCCGCGCGCGGCCACCGGGTCGAGCTCTGCATGCCCGACCGGCTGTCGGTCGAGCGGAAGCGGATCGCCGCCGCGTTCGGCGCGACGCTGACGCTCACCGATCCGCTCGCCGGCTCCGATGGCGCGATCCTCGAAGCGCGGCGCCGGTCGGCCGACCCGACGTACGTCTACCTGGACCAGTACTCGAACCCGGCGAATCCGCTCGCGCACGAGGAGTCGACCGGGCCGGAGCTCTGGGCCCAGACCGACGGCCGGATCACGCATTTCGTGGCCGGCGTCGGCACGTCCGGCACGATCGTCGGCGCGTCGCGCGCCCTCCGGCCGAAGGGCGTGCGGATCGTTGCTGTGCAGCCCGACGATCCGTTCCACGGGATCGAAGGCTGGAAGCACATGGCCACGGCGATCCGCCCCCCGATCTGGGACGAAGCCGTCGCCGACGAGCATCGGACCACCGGCACCGAGGCCGCGATGGCGATGGCGAAGCGGCTGGCGCGCGAAGAAGGGATCTTCAGCGGTCCCTCGGGCGGCGGCGCCGTCGCCGCGGCCGTGGAGGTCGCGCGGGAACATGCGGGGGTGGTCGTCGCGTTATTGGCAGATGGCGGGGAGCGGTATCTCTCGACGCCGATGTGGGAGTGATGACATGTCAGTGACCGTTCGCCTACCGGGCACGCTCCGCGACGCGGTGGGTGGCGAGACGAAGATCAACGCGACCGGGAAGACGCTCGCGGACGTCTTCGCGGACATCGACCGCCGTCACCCGGGCTTCCGCAGCCGCGTGCTCGACGATCAGGGCGGCATCCGGTCGTACGTGAACGTGTACGTCGGCGACACCGACGCGCGCGACTCGGGTGGCCTTGCCACCGTCGTGCCGGATGGCAGCGAGGTCATGGTGATCCCGGCGATGGCGGGCGGTTGATCGACCAGCTCGCGCTCCCCGCGACGATGCGCGACGAGATCGTCGCGCACGCCCGGGCCGAGGCGCCGAAGGAGGCCTGCGGGCTGGTCGCCGGTCGCGATGGCCGCGCCACGCGCGCGATCCGGTGCGCGAACGCGCATCCGGCGCCGGTGACGCGGTACACGATCGATCCGCGCGAGCAGCTGCGCGCGTTCCGGGACATGGAGGCGAACGGCGAGGAGCTCCTTGCGATCTATCACAGTCATCCGGTGACGCAGCCATACCCCTCACCGACGGATCGCGCGGAGGCGCACTACCCCGACGCGTACTACGTGCTCGTGTCCCTTCGCGATGCGACGCCTGAGCTCAGGGCGTATCGCGTTCGCGATGGCTGGGTCCGTGAGGTCCCCGTAAGCTCAGCGTCCTAGCGCGTGCCATGAGGCCGCGATCGCGGCCGATTCGTCGAGCGCGCGCTGCGCGTCGGTCGGTTCGATGTACCGGAACTGGAGCGCGAGCCCAGTGTTGCCGGCGGCCGCGGTGAACTGTCGGAGGAGCTCCGGGCGGCCGTCGACCGAGCCGCGGAACACATCGTCCACGAGCAAAAGGTCGCGCGTGCGGACGACCGTGCGCGTGGAGCCCGAATCGAACAGCCAGCCACCGGTCTCGGTCAGGCCGCGCCGCCACGGGAGGGCCGCGGTGTCCGCGTACCCGTCCAGCGAGAGGAACGCATTTCCCCGGATCCGCTGGACGATCAGCACGTCGGTCGCCGTCTCGAAGCGACCGATCTGGTCCGGCAGCCCGAGCGCAACGCTCTTCCACCGTCCCGGCAGCGTGAGCTCGTAGCCGTCACCCTTGAAGACGAACGTGTCCCCGGCGGGCGGTGGCGCCACGATCGCCGGCGCCAGCTGCGGCGCGTAGCCCAGGGCGACGAACTCCAGTCGCGACACCTGGTCGGTGAGGATCAGTGGGACGCTCGCGACGACGACGGCGACGGCGGCGAGGGTGACGCCAAGCGGAACGAGCGAGCGGAGATTCTCGACCAGGCCGTAGAGGATCCGCACGACGAGGAACGCCGCGAGGAGGGCGACGATCACGAGGGTGAGCGGAACCAGGACGAGCACGAGCGCGAGGATCGGCATGGCGAGGAGCGGCGTGAACGCGAACGTGACGGCGGTGAACGCCTGGTCCATCGTGAGCTCGGTGTGGCGAAGCGACCGCGCGACCAGGAACGCGGTCGCGGCCATGATCGCCGCCACGATCGCGAGCCGAGTGCCCAACAGCACCGCATCGGTCGCGATCCGCGAGACGTAGCTTGCGGGATCGAGCCCCTTGCTCGCGACGAGACTCGCGTCGACCGAGACCGAGAAGCACGCCCCTGCGACGATCGCCACCAGGACGCCCGCGAGCCCGTAATGCTCCCGCGCGAGGCTGGCGGCGAACCGCCTCGGGCGGAGGAGTGAATCGCGGACCGACCGGCGGAACCATTGCCACTCGGTCTCGTACGCCTCGTCCATCCACCACGAGCGTAGACAAGAGAAGGCCCTCGCCGTTGCGAGGGCCTTCCGTGATCTTCAAGACGTTAGGACCGCCGGGGGACGCCGCTCCATGTCAAAGTGCTGGCCAGGCATCCGGCCTCATGTGGGAGACACCTTTGACGGTGTTCTCGATTCACGCGCTTCGTGGCCGACGTCCCCGCTCGCTCAGCCCCCTTCCGCTGGGGGCGTCATCGATCGACTTCGAGGACCTCGTAGCGAAGATGGATCCGAACCATGCTGACCTCCGATGCGATCGCCGGTCGCGCGATTTGGAGCTCCACAACTGTTGTACACCCGCGCCTGAGCGAAGTGTCAAGGGGCCTAACCGTTCTTGGTGTGGATATCCCTCGACCGAGCCAGCCGTTCGCGGATCTCCTCGGGAACGACGCGCACATCAGGCCACCACGACTCCGTCTCATCCGCGCCCGCCGCGACCGCGGCTTCCGCCGCCAGCGCGATCCCTGAGCGCAGGTCCTCCATGCGGATCATCTCCGGCACCAGTGAGCCACCGGCCCCGGCGTTGTGATATCCGGTGTTCGGCAGCGCGATGCCCGTCGCGGCCCACCCGAGGCGCACGAACGCGGACGCCTCGCACGTGCCGCCCGGGAGCAGGCGCCGCTGCGTCGCGATCCCGCGCTCGGCGAGGCGTTCCTGTGCAACGCGAAGGTAACGCTCGGCCTCGTTGCTGAACGTGTTGTGGTAATCGCCCGCGCGGACGACGATGCCCTCGCCCGCGGGCGCGTAGCGGGAGTTGCTCGCCTCGACCGACACCACGTACGCGTCCGGGGGGAGGCTCCCATCCTCGGCGACGATCCGCGCGCCGAACAAGCCCGGCTCCTCCGCGCGCGTGAACACGGCGTGGACGCTGAACGGGCGGGTCTCGTCCCGCAGGGCCTCGAGCGTCGAGAGGATGAGCGAGCAGCCCGCGAGATCGTCCGCGCTCCGCAGGTGCAGCTCGTTCCCGCGGCGCTCGAACGCTGGAAGGTCGAGCACCGCCCAATCTCCGACGGCCAGAGGCTGCTCCGACCGGATCTCGCAATAGCCCGCGGACCAATCGGGCAGGATCGGGTCGTGCGTGTACCCGGTTCCCGTGGCCCGGTGCCCGTCCGCGACGCCGTCACGGTGGACGATCAGCGGGAACGGCGACCGGAAGTAGGCCGGATCGATCCCGCCCCGGAACCGGGCGAGGCCGCGCGTGCCGCTTGCGTCCACGAGCTCAAAGCCGGGATGATCGGTGTGCGCGACGAACGCGAGCGCCCGCTTCGCCGATCCGCGCTCGAGATGGACCGAGAGCTGCCCGTAGCCGTCGCGCTGCGGGGCGATCCCGATCCGATCGAGCTCGGCCTCGATCGCGTCGAGCGCACGCCACTCGTGGTACGGCACCGTCGGTGACGATGCGACCCGCTCGAGCGTCGCCTGCACCTCGCGTTCGTCCGGCAAACGGAGCACCGTTCGCGAGGATATCGTCCGGAGCACGTGCTCCGCCTGTTCGACACCCGCCGCCGTGCGATCGCCCCCGTCCGCGCACGCGGTCGCGAGGTCACGCTGTACGTCTGCGGCGTCACGCCGTACGACACCACGCACCTCGGCCATGCCCGCACGTTCCTGACGTTCGACGTGATCGCGCGCCTGCTCGAGGCGACCGGACATCCGGTCCGCTACGTCCAGAACGTCACCGACATCGACGAGTCGATCCTCCAGCGCGCCGCTCGCGACAACGTCGGCTGGCGCGAGCTCGGGAAGCGCGAGGAGCGGGCCTACCGCGCGGACATGAAGCGTCTCGGCTGGCGCCGGCCGGACGTGATCTGCCACGCGACGCAGGAGCTTCCCGCGATGTTCGACCTCATCCGCGACCTCGAGCGCCGTGGCGCGGCGTACCGGCTGCCGCGCGGCATGTACTTCCCCGTCGCGGCAGAGACGCACTACGGCGAGCTCTCGCGGCTCTCCGCCGCGGCGATGACCCGCATCCTCGCGGGGCAGGACGACGCGGGCCTGGAAGATCTGGGCCGGCGCGATCCGCGCGACTTCGCGCTGTGGCGCTTCGTCGATGGCGGTCCGACCTGGCCGAGCCCCTGGGGCCGTGGCCGTCCGGGCTGGCACCTTGAGTGCTCCGCGATGATCCGGCACCACCTCGGCGCTCAGATCGACATCCACGGCGGCGGCGCCGATCTTGTCTACCCGCATCACGAGAACGAGATCGCGCAGTCCGAGACCGCGACCCGGAAGCGGCCGTTCTCGCGCACCTGGGCGCACGTCGCGCCGATGCAGCTCGGCGGCAAGAAGATGTCGAAGTCGGACGGCAACATGGTCTT
>DATCOD010000117.1:0-8417 GCA_036564905.1 Candidatus Limnocylindria bacterium | reverse complement strand
GAGACGTTCGCCGTGCCCCAGCTCGCCGCTGACCTCGTGGCCCGCGGGGCGCTCGGCGAGAAGAGCGGCGCCGGCTTCTACCGCAGGGAGGGCGGCGAGATCCTGGCGCTCGACCTCGCCAGCGGCGAGTACCGCCCGCGTCGGCGCGTCTCCTCGGCCGTGGTGCAGAGCGCCCGCAACGAGGGCGACCTCGGGCGACGCCTGCGGATGCTCATCGCCGCCGAGGACACCGCCGGTGAATTCCTGCGCCGGGCGCTGGCCGCGAACCTCGGCTACGCGGCGCGCATCGGCCCCGAGATCGCCGACGGCGTCGCCGACGTGGATGCCGCCATGCGCTGGGGCTTCGGCTGGGAGCTCGGTCCGTTCCAGACCATCGACGCGCTCGGCGACGACGCAGCGCGGCTCCTGCTCGAAGTCGAGGTCCCGACACCGGCGTACGACAACGGCTCGGCCTGGAGCTTCGCGACGGGCACCATGGAGCCGCTCCGGTCGCGGCCGGGCACGCTCGACCTCGCCGCTGCGCGTCGTCCGGAGCTGCCGTCGAACGCGGCCGCTACCGCCCTCGACCTGGGCGACGGGATCCTCGGCCTGGAGCTGCACGGCAAGCTGAACATCATCGGCCTCGACACGATCGCGATGATCGAGCGGGCGGTGGCGGTGGCGACCGAGCGCTACGACGGCCTCGTCATCGGCACGGCGGCGCCCGACTTCAGCGCCGGCGCGAACCTGGCGCTCATGCTCATCGAGGCGGAAGAGGGCGAGTGGGCCGAGCTCGACCGCGTCGTTCGCCGCTTCCAGGGCGCCACCCAATCGCTCCGGCACGCTCCCGTCCCGGTCGTGGTGGCGCCGCGCGGCCGCACGCTGGGCGGCGGCGCTGAGCTCGTGCTCGCGGCCGACCGGGCTCAGCCACTCGCGGAGACATACATCGGCCTCATCGAGCTCGGCGTCGGGCTCATCCCGGCCGGCGGCGGCTCGACCGCCATGGCGCGACGGATCGCCGAACGGTTCCCCGCCGGCGCGCGCGACGACCTCTTCGGGGTCTACAGCCACGTCTTCATGGCGATCGCCACGGCCACGGTCGCGACGAGCGCCTGGGAGGCTCGAGAGCTGCTCTTCCTCGCCGAGGCCGACCCGATCACCGCCGACCCGGACCGCCAGTGGAGCGATGCCCGACGCACCGCCCGCTGGCTGGCCGACGCCGGCCATCGGCCGCCCGGCGACACGCGCATCCCGGTGCTTGGCCGTCGCGGCATCGCGGCCGCGGAGGCGCTCTCCTACAACCAGCTCGTCGGCCGACAGATCAGCGAGCACGACCGGAAGCTCGTCCTCGAGCTGGCGCGCGTTATGAGCGGCGGCGACGTGGCGGAGGGAACGCTCGTCAGCGAGCAGCACCTGCTCGACCTCGAGCGCGAGGCGTTCCTCCGGCTCCTCGGCGAGCGGCTGACCCGCGACCGGATCCGCCACACCCTGAAGACCGGCAGACCCCTGCGAAACTGAGAGGACCGATGCAGATGCGTGACGCCGTCATCGTCTCCGCCGCCCGGACCGCGGTCGGCAAGGCGCCGCGCGGCACGCTGCGCGAGACGCCGCCCTCGGAGCTGGCGATGGTCGCCGTGCGGGCGGCGCTCGAGCGCGCCCCCGGGCTCGACCCGGCCGAGGTCGAGGACCTCGTCCTCGGCTGCGCGATGCCGGAGGGCTCGCAGGGCCTGAACATCGCGCGCCAGGTCGCGCTCGGCGCCGGCATCCCGATCAGCGCATCGGCGATGACGGTCAACCGCTTCTGCGCATCCGGCCTCCAGGCGCTGGCGCTCGCCACGCAGGCGGTCCGGGCGGGCACCTACGACGTCGTGGTCGCCGGCGGCATGGAGTCGATGAGCTTCGTGCCGATGGTCGGCCACCGCTTCACGCCCGATCCGACGCTCGCTGACACCCACCCGCAGGTCTATCTGAACATGGGGCTCACCGCCGAGAACGTCGCGCAGCAGTTCGGCGTCAGCCGCGAGGATCAGGACGCGTGGGGCCTGCGCTCGCACCAGCGCGCCTCCGCGGCCCAGCGCGCCGGGCGGTTCGTGGACGAGGTCGTCCCCGTCCCCGCCACGCTGACCAAGGTCGACCCCGACGGGCGGCCGTCCGCGCGCACGACGACCTTCGAGGCCGACGAGGGGATCCGCCACGACGCGGACGCGACCCAGATGGCCGCGCTCAAGCCCCTGTTCGCCGCCGGCGGCAGCGTCACGGCCGGCAACTCCTCCCAGATGAGCGACGGCGCGGCCGCGCTGGTCGTGATGACCGGCGAGCGGGCCGCGGCGCTGGGCCTGACCCCGCTCGGCCGGCTGGTGAGTTTCGCGACCACCGGGGTGGACCCCGCGATCATGGGCATCGGCCCGGTCGACGCGGTCCCGAAGGCCCTCGCGAAGGCGGGGCTCACGCTCGACGACATCGCCCTGACCGAGCTCAACGAGGCGTTCGCCGCGCAGGTGGTGGCGGTGGTGCGGCAGCTCGGCCTGGACCAGGCGACGACGAACGTCAACGGCGGCGCGATCGCGCTCGGGCATCCGCTCGGGGCGACCGGCGCGAAGCTGACCGTCCAGATCCTCTCCGAGCTCGCGCGGCGCGCGGCGCGCTATGGCCTGGTGACGATGTGCGTCGGAGGCGGCCAGGGCGCGGCCGGCATCATCGAGTGGCTGGGCGGACGGCAGGCCGCGCGCGCCACATCGGTCAACGAGGAGGCAACGGCATGACCATCGAGGGCCCGGAGCGCACGACGGCGCCGGGCGGCAGCTTCATGACCGGGCCGGCACCGGCCGGATCGGTTTTCACGCCGGAGCAGCTGTCGGACGAGCACCGCGCCATCCGCGACGCGGTCAGCGCCTTCGTGGAGAAGGAGGTGGTCCCGCGGCACGACGCGGTCGAGGGCAGGGACTACGCCACCCACCGCGCCCTGCTCGAGCGCCTCGGGCGCGACGGGTACCTGGGGATCGACGTCCCGGAGGCGTACGGCGGGGTGGGTCTCGACCGGATCAGCAGCGTCGTCGTCAACGAGGCGATCGCCACCGCCGGGTCGTTCGCCGTCACGTATGCGGCCCACACCGGCATCGGCACGCTGCCGATCGTCTTCTTCGGCACCGATGCCCAAAAGCGGCGCTATCTGCCGGGGCTGGCCGACGGCACGCGGGTCGGCGCCTACTGCCTCACCGAGCCGGCGGCCGGCTCCGACGCGATGGGCATCCGCGCGCGCGCCACGCGCCAGCCGGACGGCTCGTGGCGCCTGGACGGCACGAAGCAGTTCATCACGAACGCGGGCTTCGCCGACCTGTTCACCGTCTACGCCAAGATCGACGGCGAGCAGTTCAGCGCGTTCCTCGTGGAGCGCGACACGCCGGGCCTGTCGATCGGTCCCGAGGAGGAGAAGATGGGCCTCCACGGCGCGTCGACCTGCCCGGTGACGCTCGACGGCGTCGTCGTTCCCGAGGACGCGCTCCTCGGGGAGCCGGGGAAGGGCCATCGGATCGCGTTCAACGTCCTCAACGTCGGTCGCTTCAAGCTCAGCGCCGCGTGCCTGGGAGGAATGCGGCCCGCCCTCGCCATCGCGACCCACTACGCCGCCGAGCGCACCGCCTTCGGACGCCGCCTGGCGGAATTCCCCCTCATCGGCGCGAAGCTGGCGACGATCGCGGCGCGCACGTACGCGGTGGAGTCGAGCGTCTACCGCATCGGCGGCTTGCTCGAGCGCGTCCTCGGCGAGGCCGAGGACGCCACCAGCCCGGACGCGATCCGCGCCGCGCTCGAGGAGTACGCGGTCGAGTGCAGCATCGCCAAGGTCCTCGCCTCGGAGGAGCTCGGCCAGGTCGTCGACGAGCTCGTGCAGATCCACGGCGGCTACGGGTACATCGAGGAGTACCCCGCGGCCGGCTTCTACCGCGACGCCCGCATCCACCGGATCTGGGAGGGGACGAACGAGATCAACCGCCTCCTGATCCCCGGCACGCTGCTGAAGCGCGCCATGGCCGGGCGCCTCGACCTCCTCGGGCCGGCGCAGCGCGCCGCTGACGCGCTCCTCGGCGGCGAGCTTCCCGAGCTCGACGGCCCGTTTGCCGTCGAGGAGGCGGCGGTGAGCGGCGCCCGGACCGCCACGCTCCTGCTGGCGGGGGCAGCGGTGCAGCGCCACGGGACCGCCCTTGAGCAGGAGCAGGAGCTGCTCGCCGGCCTCGCCGACCTCGCCATCGACCTGTTCGCCATGGAGTCGTCGCTCGAACGCGCGAAGCGGGCGGCGGACGGGGCCGCCGCATCGGTCCACGCCGACCTGGCGCGCCTGGTGATCGCGGAGCGCTCGTCGGCGGTGGAGAGCCGCGCGAAGGGGCTCGGCGCCAGCCTGGCGGAGGGCGACGAGGCACGCACGCTCGTCGCCGGGCTGCGGCGGCTGCTGCGCGGCGAGCCGATCGATCGCATCGCCCTGGGGCGCCGCGTGGCGGCGTCCGTCATCGCCCGCGGTGGCTATCCCGCCTGAGGGAAGAGAAGACACAATGACCACGACCAAGCCCGTGGCCGCCACATCCGCGGCCGAACGTCCCTGGCTCGTCCACTACGAGGGCGGCGTGCCGGCCGACGTCGTCGTGCCGGAGGTCCCGGTCGATGCGCTCCTACGCGAGACGGCCGCGGCGGTGCCGAACCGAACCGCGCTCGTCTTCTTCGACGCGAAGACCTCGTTCCGCGAGCTGGACCTCGCGGCGGATCGGTTCGCACACGTCCTGCGCGGGATGGGGGTCGAGAAGGGCGACCGCGTGAGCCTCCACCTGCCGACGAGCCCGGCCTTCGTCATCGCCTTCATGGGGACCATGCGCGCCGGCGCCATCGGCGTGCCGATGAACCCGCTCTACGTGGAGCGTGAGCTCGGGATCCTCTTCGAGCAGACCCGTCCGAAGGTATCGGTCACCATCGACCTCCTCGTCCCGCGCCTCGACCGCGTCCGCGCGGACGGCGGCGGCAGTCCCGGGCGTTACATCGTCACCGGGATCCAGGACTCGCTGCCGATCCCCATCCGCTGGCTCTACCCGATCAAGGCAAGGCGCGAGGGCCGGTGGAACCCGACGAAGCACACCGAGGCGACGCCGAACCTGTTCCGCCTGCTGAAGTCGGCGCCGGGTCGCGCCTTCGAGTCGGCGGCCGGCCCCGACGACGTCGCCGTCCTTCAGCCCACCGGCGGCACGACCGGCACCCCGAAGTGTGCCGCCCTGACGCACCGCAACCTCGTGGCGAACGCGCATCAGGTGGCGGCCTGGTTCCCGGGCACCGGGCGCGACGCCGCCGTCTCGCTCCTCTGCCCGCTGCCGCTCTTCCACATCTACGGGCTGACCGTCGACATGAACTACGCGATGCTCGTCGGCGGTACGCTCATCCTCGTCCCGCGCTTCGATCCGGAGATGGTGCTGAAGGCCACGAAGCACCGGCCACGCCTCTTCCCGGGCGCGCCGATCATGTACCAGACCCTCGCCCACCATCCCAAGGTCGGCCGGTACGACCTGTCGAGCATCGAGGCCTGCATCAGCGGCGCGGCGCCGCTCTCCCCCGACGTGCAGCGCGACTTCGAGGCGGTCACCGGCGGCCGCGTCGTCGAGGGCTACGGGCTCACCGAAGCCTCCCCCGTCACGCACTGCAACCCGGTCCACGGCGAGCGTCGCAACGGCACGATCGGCCTGCCGTTCCCCTCGACCGAGGCGCGGATCGTCGACCCCGCGACCGGCGAGCCGGTGCCGACCGGCGAGGTCGGCGAGCTCGTTATCCGCGGGCCGCAGGTGATGGCCGGCTACTGGGAGCGTCCCGAGGAGACGGCGATGGCGCTCCGCGATGGCTGGCTCCACACCGGCGACATGGCCCGAATGAGCGAGGACGGCTTCTTCACCATCGTCGACCGGGCGAAGGACCTCATCATCGTGGGCGGGATCAACGTCTACCCGCGCGAGGTGGAGGAGGTGCTCCTCAGCCATCCCACGGTGCGCGACGCGGGCGTCATCGGCCTCGCGGAGGAGCGCCACGGCGAGGTGCCGTACGCCTTCGTGGTGCTCGTCCCCGGCGCCACCGCGACCGAGGAGGAGCTGATGGCGCACTGCCGGGCGAGCCTCGCCCGCTACAAGGTGCCCTCGCACATCGAGTTCCGCGACGAGCTCCCGAAGACGATGATCGGCAAGGTCCTGCACAGGGATCTCCGGGCCGAGATCAGGACTCGAAACTAGAGCTAGGTAGCTGAAGGAGTAGCCCGATGAGCCTCCGAACGAGGACACCGATGGGATGTCGGTCTTTCTCAGCGCAGAGACGGATGCTCCGACGCCTGCTCATGACGCTCCTCGCCGGCTGACTGCTCAAGAAGCTTCTCGGCCGCGCCAAGCGCCCGGTCGCCGCGCCGAGCGTCCGCACCGCCGCCCGTCGCTGATCGGGGGCCCGCGCTATTGTTGCCGCTATCCCACGAGGAGGCGGAGACGATGGCTCCGAGCGCTCATCCCGACATCGCGATCATCGGCGCCGGCGTGCACGGCGCCAGCGCCGCCTACCACCTGGCCCGCAGCGGCGCACGCGTGACGCTCCTGGAGCGCCTGAGCCCGGCGGGCGGCCCGACCGGCCTGTCGAGCGGAATCTGCCGCGCCTACTACACCAATCTGTTCCTGGCCGAGGTGGCGCGCGACAGCCTGCGCATGATGGCCGCGTTCGATGACGTCAGCCCCGAGCACGACGCCGGCTACCGCCGCACCGGCTTCCTCTTCCTCCATCCGCCGGAGGACGCCGTTGAGGTGCGGACCACCGTCGCCCGCCTCAACGAGCTCGGCATCAGGGTCGACCTGTACGAGCCCGAGGCGCTCGCGCGGGAGTTCCAGCAGTTCGAGCTCTCCGGCATCGGCATCGGCGCCTTCGAGACCGATGCCGGCTACGCCGATCCGACCGGCACGACCATCGGCCTCGCGGCCGCGGCGGTGGCAGCCGGGGCCGAACTGCGCAGCCGGACCGATGTCGTGGGGCTGTCTGCCCGTCAGGGCGGCGGGGCGCACCTGCGGCTCGCGGACGGCAGCGCCCTCGAGACCGACCGCGTGCTCATCGCGGCCGGCCCATGGACGGCTCCGCTGGCGCGACAGCTGGACGTGGAGCTGCCGCTCACCGTCGAGCGCCACGTGGTGGCCATGGCGCGGCTTGACCACGCACGCGGCGTCCCGTTCGGGCACAGCGACCTCGGCGCTGGCTACTACTGTCGGCCGGAGGGGAGCGACCAGTACTGCATCGGCTGGACGCACGAGGCGGAGGAGGTAGATCCCGACCGCTTCGACCGCGCGATCCATTCCGACGAGGAGATCGCCCTGCTCCAGGCCGCGGCGCGACGCCTCCGCGCCCTCGAGGATGCGCAGCCGCGCAGCGGCTGGGCCAGCCTCTACGACATCAGCCCCGACTGGCAGCCGGTGATTGGCGAGATCGTCGAGAGCGTCTTCGTCGATGCCGGGACCAGCGGACACGGCTTCAAGCTTGCCCCGGCCCTGGGCCGCCACGTCGCCGAGCTGGTGCTCGGCCGCCCGGACCCGCGCCTCGCCCAGTTCTCGCCGGCACGGTTCGCGACCGGCGAGCTGTTGCACGCCGGCTACCGCGAGGCGCGGATCCTCGGCTGAGCGGCTCCCGCCCGGTCAGCCGTACAGCGACTGCAGCAGTTCGCCTCCAGCTTGTCGGAGGCTGAGGTTACACCCCCACCAGAATCAGCCGGGGCAGCAGCAGCGCCGTCCGCGCCGTCATTGCCTCTCGCGTCAGCGTCAGCCACATCGCGATCGCGGCTCAGTGTCTAACGCGGCGGGCGCCCTGGTCGTCGAGGACACTCTCGACGACAAGCCATTCCAGCTGCTCGTCGGATCATGGCGGCAGGCGATCGGCATGCTGACGCCAGTGGGTCCCGGCAGGCGAACGGCGGAGCGCTCGCCCGCGATCGCCCAGCGGACGATCGGCTAGCTGGAGATCCACGCGACGGGAGTAGAGCGGGCGTAGCGGTCGCCCTACGCATCAATCTCGAGCCGCTCGTCGAGGAAGGTTACGCCGGCATCAGGCGACATCCGCCAATGTCATTTGACGAGACCAGTTCCCTTGCAGGCGTCGGTCCCAAGGAGTACAACCAGCCCGAGCGTGGGTCTCCGTCACTCGGCCGTCGGCCGGGACTCGCTCGACTACGCCAGGAGGATGATCAAATGAGCACTCTCGCCCGGTTCGCCGGAATCCTTGCCTTGCTCGGCGGAGCAGTGTGGGTCCTCGCCAACGTGATCCAGATGGCGGCTCCGTTGTCTTACGCGTGGATCGGATTGTTCGCCTCCGCGCTTCTGATCGGAGGGGCTGCGCTCGGACTCCAGCGACAGTTCGGAGCACGCACCGGGATGCTCGGGCGCTGGGGAGCAGTCGCC
>DATCOD010000116.1:0-5194 GCA_036564905.1 Candidatus Limnocylindria bacterium | reverse complement strand
CGCACCGGCACCGCCGCAGGCGGCGGCGAACGCCAGCACGAGGGCAAGCCCGACGAGCCTCATGTCAGGCCAACGCTTGGGAGCGCGATCTGGTTCCCTAGCTGGACGTGACGTCTCGCGAACGGAACCGCCACATCGCGAGCCCGACGAAGACGATCGTGTACCCGAGCAGGACGAGCGCGGCCTGACCGGCCTGACTGGCGTCGGGGAGCGTCGCCGCGGCCGGGCCGGTGCCGGACGACGACCCGGCAAGCCGGGCGATCGCGCTCACATTCCGCGACAGGCCGAAGTTGGCGATGGTCACGTAGTCCTTGTTGAACGCGACGAGCAGCGACATGACGATGCCCTCGGCGAAGTACACGACCAGGCCGATGGCGATGCCCGCGCCACCCGACTTCGACCACACTGCGATGAACGCCGCGAGCGCGATGTAGGGCAGGAACGTGAAGACCGTCCGCCCGATGGTCAGCACCAGCTGCGCGGTGAAGTCACTGGGCAGCGTCGAGTCGAGCGACGCGACCGAGGACACGATCTCGCTGCCCGCCAGCGCCGCGAGCGCGCCGGCGATCGTCAGGACGATCGCGTAGAGCGTGAGCACGACGTACTTCGCCCCGAGGAACCGCTCGCGGCCCGCCCCGAGCGCCAGGATGACGCGGAGGGTGCCCCAGTTGAACTCGTTGCCAAAGACGCTCGCCGTGAGCACGATGAGCAGGACGCTGCCGAAGCCGCTCACGATGCCGAGTCCGAAGCTCATGACCTGCGACGGCCGGAGCGTCTGCAGCTCCTGGCGCAGCTGGGCCTCGGTCTGGGGCGGGCCGTTCGTCGCGGAGGCCGCGCCGTTCTGCAGCGCCTGGATCTGCGCCTGGACGCTGGCGTAGATGATGAAATACACGACGAACGCGAGGACCACCACCGAGAGCAGCAGGATCCAGGTCATCCACCGGCGGCGGACGCGGAAGATCTCGCTACGAAGCAGGGGGAGCACCGGCGCCTCCGTCATCGGTGATGTCGAGGAAGACGTCCTCGAGCGAGTTCTTGTGGGGCACGATCGCGCTCGCGTAGATACCCGCCGCCGCGAGCGCGCGGTTCACGTCGGCGCCACGCGCGGGCTCCGCGGTGATCTTCACACCGGTCTCCGTCTGCTGCACGGCGGAGATGCCCGGCAGACCCCGCAGCGTCGCCGCGGCCTGTACCGGATCGGCCACCGTGACCTCGATCGTCCCCGCGCCGGCCGTGACTTCGGCGATCGTGCCGCTCGCGATGAGGGTGCCCTTGTTGATGACGAGGACGCGATCGCAGATCTGCTCGACCTCGTAGAGCAGATGGCTCGCGAGGAGCACGCCGTGCTCCTCCTTCGCGAGCTCGCGCACGAGCTCGCGGATCTCCCGCTGGCCCGCTGGGTCCAGACCGTTGGCCGGCTCATCGAGGATGACGAGCGGCGGATCGCCCAGCAGCGTGGAGGCGATCCCGAGACGCTGTTTCATGCCGAGCGAATAGGTCCGGTACTTCGAGCTCGCGCGTGCGGCCAGGCCGACGCGCGCAAGGAGCGGATCGACCCGTGCGTTGGCGCCACCGCCGCGAATGAGCGCGAGCGCGGCCAGGTTGTCGCGACCGGAGAGATACGGGTAGAACGCCGGTGTCTCGACGATCGCGCCCGCACCCGCGAGCGCATTCTCGCGATCGCGCCAGACGTCGCGGCCCATCACCTCGGCGGTCCCGGCCGTCGGCCGGACGAGGCCGAGGATCATCCCGATCGTCGTGCTCTTGCCCGCGCCGTTCGGGCCGAGGAGACCGACGACCTCGCCGCGCTTGACCTCGATGTCGAGCTGGTCAACGGCGGTGAGCGCGCCGAATCTCTTCACCAGTCCGCGGGTGCGGAGGACGACGTCGCTCATGGATCGAGCGTAGCCGTGCGCGGCTAGGGCTTGGTCCAGCCCGGTGGCATGAGGATCGGGCCATCCAGCGTCGGGAAGTACACCTGCCAGCCGTAGTAGCCGCGGTAGGCAGCGGGATCGGCATGCATGACCTCGGCGTACCCGGTGACCGCGGCGACGTAGCGCGAGTCGTGGTTGTAGGCCAAGACGGCACGGGCCATGTCGCCCGGCGCGCCCGCCGCCTTCAGGTACCGGCCGGCGGCGAGGATCGAGTCTCGATAGCTGTTGATGTCGCCTTGGCCGTATGCGGCCCAGGTCGACGGGATGAACTGCATCGGACCTTGCGCGCCGGCGGCGGAGTCGCCTCGGATCCGGCCCATCCGCGTCTCGATCAGGTTGATCGACGCGAGGAAATACCAGGGCACGCCGTAGGTCGACTCGGCCTCGCGGTAGTACGTCATGAGCTCCTCGATCGGCGGAGGCTGGACGATGTGCCAGTCGGGCAGGTTCTTCGGGATCGGGCCGACATGCATCAACCGGAGCTGCTTGCCCGCCTCGATGCTGCCGGCGACCGCGGCGCGCGGCCCCGCCGGCAGCGCGGCGAGGACCTGGCCGGTCCACTCGGGAAAGTCGGCCAGTCGGGAGATGTCGAGCTGCTCCGCGTGCCCGGCCCAGGCGAGCTGGTCACCGGGGGTCTGCGGATCGCGGATGAGCGCTTCGACCATCGCGAGCTGCGCGCCAAGCGCGCCTGGATCGGAGGGGATCTCGGGAACCTGGTCCCACCGCGGCGCGGGGCTCGCGGTCGCGGTCGGCGCGGGTGGCGGAGTGTCCGTCGGCCGGGGTGCCGGCGATGCCTCGGCGAGCGTCGGATTCGACACCGCGCTCGTGACGCTCGACGGACCGCAACCGCCGAGCAGCGCGCCCGCGAGCACGATCGCGAGCGCGCGGATGGATGAGCGCGGGATCACCGCCTGAGCCTAGCCTCCGGGCGACGCGGCACGGTACCGCTGCGGTGGCATTCGGCAGCCCGGCCGCGCTCGGTCGTGCTCCCCTTCAGCTGATGTACGAGATGAATTCGAGCAGGCTGCCGTCGGGGTCCCGGAAGTACACGCTCGTTCCCTGACCGCGGGCACCGTTCCGCAGCAAGGGACCGAGCTCGAGCGCGACGCCGTGGCGCGCGAGATGCGCGACCGCGCCACTGATCGGGCCGGGCCACTCGAAGCAGAGGTCGCTGTTCCCCGGCGCGACCGGGACCCGCGCGACGGCCGCGGGCGAGACGCCCGGCGCGTGCACGTTCAGCTGCTGCTCGCCGACGCGATAGAAGGACCGGCCGTCGCGCTCGACCACCTCGACCCCGACGACGTCGCGGTAGAACGGATCCGAGCGGATCCGATCCGTGATCGCGATGACCACGTGATCGAGGTGCGCGCTCACGCCCGGAGGATATCGCCGGCATCGACATCCGGCGGATGGCGGAAGCTCCGAACGGGCGATGCCAGCAGATAGAGGAACGCCGCAACGGCAACGACGCCCGAGGCGAAGAGCGTCTGCCGCAGGCCGAAGTGATCGGCGAGCAGGCCCGCGGCGAACGCGCTCGGGGGCGCAACGCCGAATGCGACGAATCGCGTCGCCGCGCTCACCCGACCGAGCAGCCGCTCGGGGATCACCGCCTGCTGCAGGCTGACCGAGCTGATGGTCCACAGCGGGACGGTGAGACCGAGGAGCGCTTGCGACGTCATGAGGATGGCCGCGGCCTCGAGCGGCGGCCCCGCCGCGAACGGAAGAACGAGTCGGCTCAGCGACTCGAGGAACAGCGCGACGATCATCACCGGGCCGAGTCCCCATCGTCGCGTCAGCGGGCCCGCGAGCGCCGCGCCAACGAGGCTCAGTGGACCGATGGCCGCCAGCGAGAGACCGAGGAGCGCGGGTGAGAGGTCAAGCTCGCGCGTCGCGTAGACGACGATGATCGCCTGGACCGCGAACCACTCGATGTTCGCGAGGGCGATCGCGATGACGGAGCGGAACACGATCTCGTGATGGCGCATCCAGCGCAGACCTTCGGAGATCTCGTGCCAGATGCTGCGTCCCGGCTCACGCGGCCGAACGGCCTCCCGCACCCGGATTCGACCGAGGAACGCGGCGGAGACGATGAAGCTCGCGGCATCGAACAGCATCGCGGTCGGCGCGGTGAGCGCCTGCACGAGGATCCCGCCGAGCGACGGCCCGGCGACCTGCGCGACGGCGCTCGAGGCCTGCAGGCGGCTGTTCGCCGCGACGAGCCGCGGACGTCCAACGAGCGACGGCACGAGGGCCGCGCGGGCAAGCTCCGTCGAGACCGCGAACACGCCGGCGAGGAACGCGACCGCGTAGAGCTGCACGAGGCCGAGCCTGCCCAGCGCGGCGGCGAGCGGGATGGAGCCGATCACGATGGCGCTCCCGATGTCGGACCCGACGAGGATCGGCCGGCGGGGCAGCCGATCCACCCATGCGCCGATGAACAGACCGACCACGAGCGACGGCGCCATCCGGAATGCCACGAGCAGGCCGGTCTCCGTCGCACCGGCCCCGAGGACGAGCACGGCGGTCAGCGGGAGCGCCAAGACCGTGACCTGGCTCCCGACGGCCGCGATCGTGAAACCGGTCCACAGCCTCACGAAGTCGGAATCGCGCCCAAGCGACGCAGCCGGCGATCCCATCCCCAGATGATGGCCGAACGCCGAGGAGCCTATTGAGTGGCCTGAATGGACGTGGGTAGAGTCCGGTGTTGGCCGAACATCCAGACGTTCCGAAGGACGGGCGGACGAGCAGCGTCCTCATCATCGACGACAGCGCCGCCGTTCGAGCGGGGATCCGCGCGCTCATCGACACCGACGCGAGCCTCCGGACCGTCGGCGACGCTCCGAATGCGCTGGAGGGGCTCGAGCTCGCCCGAGCGCTCCGTCCCGACCTGATCCTGCTCGACAATGAAATGCCCGGCACACGCGGCATCGACCTCCTCCCGACGCTCCGATCGGAGGTGCCGGGGTCCCGGGTGGTGATGTTCTCGATGTCGCCTGCGATCGCCGACCAAGCTCGGGCGCTCGGCGCGAGCGCGGCCGTGCGGAAGGATGGCAGCGACGCCGGGCTGCTCGAAGCGCTACGCGAAGTGCGCCGGGGCGAGGCATCCACGACGGTCCAGCTCGCGGCATTCGCACGACTCCGGCGCGAGCGGCCGACCGTCGCGGCGCACGATGTCGGGATCCTCTTCACGGCCGTCGCGAGCTACGCGGTGGCATTCCTGGTCGTCGAGCCGCGCCTCGGTGCGTCCGCGGCCGTGGTCC
>DATCOD010000115.1:0-15782 GCA_036564905.1 Candidatus Limnocylindria bacterium | reverse complement strand
TCGATCAGGTGCGGCCAGCGCGCGACGCCGAGCTTCATCGCGAGGAGCAGCTCGGTGCCGCCCGCGTAGACCGCCGCATCGTCGCCGTAGCGTTGCCGCAGGGCGACCGCCTCAGACACCGAGGCCGCTTTATGGACGTCGAATCGCCGCAAGACCAAGCCCAGGTCCCCCCGTCCGTGCTGCGGGGCGACTGTATCCGATATACAGTCGCCCCGACGGTGGGGACGACGATCTTCGGATCAGCTGGGCGCGGGGTCGGCCGTGAGGTCGCGTGCGCCGAGCTCCCGACCCAGATTGGCGAAGAACTCCTCGAGGATCTTGTCGCCCTTCTTCCGGATCGCCCCGGAGCCGAGCGTCGCGATGCGGCCGGTGATCTCGTAGCGGCCGTGCACGGTCACCACCGTGCCGGCGGCACGCGGCTCGAGCGACAGATCGATCGTGGCGGAGATCCGCGACGCCACCTGACGGTCCTCGCCGGCGGCCGCGACGCGCATCGTGCGGTCCCCGTCGGTCTCGATCGTGACGTCGAGATCCGCGCGCATCGCGAACGGGCCGAGCCGGTCCTCGAGCAGCGCGGCGTAGCGCCGCGGCGGCTCGACGTCGCGGACCTCACGCACGATGGAGACCCACGACGCGACGCGGCGGACATCCCGCATCGCGGCCCACACGGCCCCCGGGGCGGCGGTCAGCTCGATGGTCCGATCGAAGTCCTGGAACACGATCTCCTCCACGTCTACCCACGACCGATCGTGGCGCGACCCAAGTATTTCATCCGAGGTGGAAGATGA
The DNA here is from genome assembly GCA_036564905.1 of Candidatus Limnocylindria bacterium. Classification (GTDB taxonomy): domain Bacteria; phylum Chloroflexota; class Limnocylindria; order P2-11E; family P2-11E; genus UBA4735. The sequence goes on along the minus strand of DATCOD010000115.1, from coordinate 14,994 downwards.
GCGACACATCAGGCGCAGCCCAAGGCACCGAGACCCAGCGACCCGCGACCTGGGGCCGCGGCGCGTACGAGCAGTTCATCGAGACCGAGGGCATCCCGATCCATACCGGCGTCGCGGTGCCCGACCTGCGCACGGCTCCGGTCGGCAAATGGGCCCGCCTGGACGCGAAGGGCGCGTACCTCCGCCTCTTCGGCGCCGAGGACACCGACAACGGCTACCTGCTCGAGCTCGATCCGGGCAGATCGAGCGCGCCGGAGAAGCACCTGTTCGAGGAGTACTTCTTCGTGCTCACGGGTCGCGGGACCTGCGAGGTCTGGAATGAGGGTGAGACCCCGCGCAGCTTCGAGTGGCAGGAGGGCAGCCTGTTCTCCGTCCCGCTCAACACCCTGCACCGGCTGCACAACGGATCGGGATCGCTCCCCGCGCGCCTGCTCGCGGTGACGACGATGCCGATCATGATGAATCTCATCCACAACACCGAGTTCATCTTCGGAGCCGACTACGTGTTCAAGGATCGCTACGACGGACGCAAGGAGTACTTCGACGGCGCGGGCACGCTCTACACCGGCCGGGTGTGGGAGACGAACTTCGTCGCCGACATCCGCCGGTTCCAGCTGCGGGACTGGCACGAGCGTGGAGCGGGGAGCAAGAACATCCGCTTCGAGTTCGCCAACAACACGATGGTCTCCCACGTCTCCGAGTTCCCGGTCGGCACGTACAAGAAGGGCCACCGCCACGGGCCGGGGTATCACGTGGTGATGCTCAACGGGACGGGGTACTCGCTCATGTGGCCCGAGGGTGCGAAGGAGATGACGGAGGTCCAGTGGAAGGTCGGGTCCCTGTTCGTGCCTCCGGGGCTCTGGTGGCACCAGCATTTCGTCACCGGCAATGAGCCGGCGCGCTACCTCGCCATCCGCTGGGGCGGGAACAAGTGGAAGCTCGCCCAATACCTGGACAACCAGGGCGTCGACAAGGACGTCAGCCAGGGCGGGAACCAGATCGAATACGAGGATCAGGACCCGAAGATCCATCGCACCTACCTCGAGCGGTGCGCCGCGAGCGGGGTCCCGGTGAAGATGGACGCCTTCAAGGTCCGCGTCTAGCCCGACTCCGCTGGCGCACGCGCACGGGCACCACGATCACGATCACGGTGGCCACGACGAGAACGTGGCCACCGAGCGGCTGCGGCTGCGGACCGTCGGCATCGACATCGGCACCACGACGTCGCACCTGATCTTCTCCGAGATCGTGCTCGAGCGTCAGGGGATCCTGCTGTCGAGCGCGTATGGAGTCGTCGAGCGTCACGTCGTGCACCGGTCGGAGGTGACGCTGACGCCGTACGCGACCGGCCGGCGCATCGACACCGCGGCGCTCGGGGCGTTCATCGAGCGCGCGTACGCCCAAGCGGGGTGGACGCCCGCCGACGTGGACACCGGAGCGGTCATCACGACCGGCGAAGCCGCCCGGCAGCAGAACGCGAGCGCCATCGTCGCGCTGTTCAGCGGAGAGGCCGGCAAGTTCGTGTGCGCGACCGCGGGCCACCACCTGGAGAGCCTGCTTGCCGCGCACGGATCGGGCGCTGTCCGCGCCTCGCGCGAGGCGTCCTCAGCGCTGGTGCTGAACATCGACATCGGAGGTGGGACGACGAAGCTCGCGGTGTGTCGCGACGGGCGCGTGGTGGAGACCGCCGCGCTCGACATCGGGGCGCGCCTGTTCGCCTGGGACGGGTCCGGCACGATCCGGACGGCCACGCCCGCCGGGGCTCGCATCGCCGGCCAGGCCGGCGTGCGGATCGCGCTGGGCGGCGCGCGCGACGACCAGGCCGTCGAGGCGGTCGCCGAGCGGATCGCGGAGCTCGCGCTTCGCGTGGCGGCCGGACGCCCGCTCGACGATCCCGCGCTCTGGCTCACCGAGCCGCTCGCGACCGTGGGCCCATTCCCGGTCCTGATGTTCTCCGGCGGCGTCGGCGAGTACGTCTACGGCTGGCAGGACGCCGAGTTCGGCGACCTCGGCCGCCTGCTCGGCCGCGCGATCGTGCGCCGAGCCTCGGGCTTCACGGTCCTCCGACCGGTCGAGTCGATCCGGGCGACCTGCATCGGCGCGTCCCAGTACACGGTCCAGGTGAGCGGCGACACGCTGTTCCTCACCGACCCCGGCATCCTGCCGCTGCGCGACCGCGCCGCGGTCGCGGTGCACCCCCAGTCCGCCGATGCCGAGGCGATCGCGGCGGAGATCCGGCGCGGGATCACGCGCCTGGATCGCGACGATGGCCTCTTCGCGCTGGCGATCCGGTGGCGGCACGGGCCCGCCTACGCCTCGCTCCGCGCGCTCTGCGACGGCATCGCGGAGGGAACGCGCGGCCGGCTCGCGGCGGGCCAGCCGCTGGTCGTCGTGCTCGACGCCGACGTGGCCGGGATCGTCGGCCAGATCCTCGAGAGCGAGCTGCACCTCGCCTCACCGCTGGTCTGCATCGATCAGATCGCCCTGTCGGACCTCGACTTCATCGACATCGGCGCGGTCGTGCCGGAGCACGCCGTGGTGCCGGTCGTCGTGAAGAGCCTCGTCTTCGCGGAGCGCTAGTCCCATAACTCCTTGTCAAGCGATAGGCGGCTCCGGCTGAAAGTCGTGGTCACCGCGCCAGATGCCCCAGACGATCGCGAGCGACTTCTTCATGCAGTGCCCGAGGGCGTTCATCTTCGATTTCCCCTGGGCCCGCTTGCGGGCGTAGTGGGCGTTGATCGTCGGGTTGTGTTGCAGCCCGACGACGCTCATCCGATAGAGCGCCGCCCGGAGATACGCGTTTCCGGTCTTGGCCATCCGCCAGCTCGTCTCGGGGCCGCCCTTCTGGCCTGAGCTCTGCCGGCCTCCCCACGAGAGTCAGCGGAAGTCTGACCCTCTAACGAGGACCTATATCAGCCCTTCGGCGCCCCGATCGACGCGGCGATGTCGCGGTTCAGGTGCGCGCCGAGCGGCACGGACGCCGGGCGGTCCTGGTTGCACAGGTCCATCGCGATGCGCGCGTAGACCACCGCCGCGTCGGCCAGGTCCTTCACCTTGAACGACTTCTTCGTCGCGTGACTCGCGGCCCGCGGCGCATAGCTGATCGCCGGGATGCCCAGCTCGTTGAATGCGTTGGTGTCGCGCCACATGCTCGTGACCGGATCGCCGACGATCGCGGGCGGGGTCGCGAACGTCTGACCGTGGCAGCGCCGCACGGTCTCGATGAGCCGCTCGGCGCCCTTCGCCTCGAAGCCGGGCCGGTAGACGAACAGCTCGACGGTGCCCTCGACACCCGCGTCGCGCATCACGCCGCGAAGCTCCTCGCGCACGTCCATGGGGTTGGCTCCGGGAAGGATCCGGGTATCGACGTAGAACGAGCAGATCTGCGGCGCGCTGGTCAGGCCGAACGGATACCCGGACCGGATCGCGTTGATGCTCGCCTTCGGGACGATCGTCCCGGTCGGGCCGCGGTAGGTGTTCCGCTGCTGGTAGGCGTACGCCCAGACCTCGAACTTCGCGATGACCGCGGCCGCCCGGACGATGGCGTTCGGCGCGTCGGCGAGCCCCGTGGGCCGCGGCAGGTACGGCGAGTAGTAGCGCGGCGTGTCGGTGACGACGGTGACCTTGAAGTGCGCCTTGCCCGGCTCGATGCCGACGATCCCGAAGCCGGTGCCCTCGGCGACCAGCGCGTAATCGGCGACCGCTCCATGGGTGACCATGAACCGCACGCCGAGATCCTTCGAGAGATAGAGCGGGCCTTGCCATTCCTCGATCGGCTCGCGCGAGATCTCGCCGGCCACCGCGCTCACGATGAGGTCCCCCTTGAGCGGGAAACCGGATTCCTTGATCGCCTTGGCCGCGACGAGGAACGCGGCCATCGGCCCCTTGTCGTTGACCACGCCGTCGCCGAAGATGTCCTCGCCGTCCACCCAGGCCGAGTGGTAGAGCGGGTCGTTCGGATCCTTCGCCGACCAGACCGCGTCGCGCCTGAGCGTCGTATCGAGGTGGGCGTTGTAGATGAGGCTGTAGCCGCCGCCCGAGCCGTTGAGCCACGCGGCGACGTTGAACCGCTCCGGGATCAGGGCGAACTTGCGCGGCGCGAATCCGTTGCGCTCGAGCCAGTCGTAGACGAACTGCCCGGCCGGACCCTCGCTCCCGGTCGGGCTGTCGACATTGCCGAGCGCGAGTGCCAGATCGACGACCTCCTGCGGGTCGATGCGGGCGACGACGTCATCGGGGGTCATCGGGCAGCTCCTCTCATCCGCGTCGGGTCATAGGTCGACGGTCCGCGGGACGCCGATCCGCGAAACGAGCGAGGCCAAGAGCAGCATGGCCGCCGCGAGGACGATGGCCGCCTGCGCGTTCACCAGGTCCATGACGGCCGCCAGCAGGACCGGGCCGATGAACGCGCCGAGGTCGGCCGAGAAGCGGTAGCTGCCGAGGACCTTCGTGCGCAGGTCGGCCGGCACGATCTCGGTGAGCAGCGCGGTCTGCGAGCTCGAGAAGAAGTCGCCGAAGCCGATGAGCGCCGCGGCCAGGAGGAAGGTGACGAGGTCGTGCGTGAGCAGGAAGACGAGGTCGCCGGCGGCGATGGCCGCGAGGCCCGCGGTGATGATGCGGCGGCGGCCGATCCGGTCACCGAGCATGCCGCCCGGCGTCGCGACGACCAGCCCGGTGATGGACATGAGGGCGATCCCCGTGGCGATCGAGATGCCGCCGAGGCCGAGGGACGTTGCCGCATACAGCGGCAGGATCGTGTTCCGGAAGCCATGACGATTGATGAGGTTCGCGACCACGCCGATGTTCGTCGCGGCGATCCCGACCGCGCGCGCCCGACCATGCAGCACGCGCGCATCACCGCCGGTCTCGCGCCGCACCGCGCCACGCCGCCGTGGGTCGATCCGGACGAGCACCGGGAGCAGGATCGCGCCGGCCACGACGGTCAGGCCGAAGGTGACGGCGAACGTCGCCCGCCACCCCAGCGTGGCGCCGATCACCCCGCCGACGAGCGGGTAGACCGCGATCCCGACGTTGTTGGCGACGTGGAACAGGCTCATGACCTTGCCGCGGTTGGTCGCCGTCGCCGTCGCGCCGAGCGATGAAAGGATCACCGTGGCGAGGATCGCGACGGAGATCCCCGACCCCACGCGCGCGAGGATGAGCAGCCCGACCGAGCTCGCGTTCAGGCCGAGGACACAGGAGGCCAGGAGCAGGACGAGCGCCGCCGCGCTGATCCTTCGATGCCCGATCCGGTCCGACACGAGCCCCGCGGGTAGGTCGATGATCAGCCGCGCCAGCCCGTACGACCCGACGATGACGCCGGCGGTCGCGATGCTCACCCCGAAGTCGTTCCGGATGTCGGGAAGGAGCGGGGTCATGATGTTCGTGGTCGAGACGATGAGGAACAGCGAGCCCGCGAGGAGGAACGACTCCCGAGCGATCGACGGACCGGGGGTCACGACGGCGTCGTCCGCCGCGGCCGTGGCGCTCATTCCGCGCGCAGCACCGCGGCGATGTCGGCGACGGTGAGCCGTCCCGGCGCGAGCGCGAGCTCGCGGGTCGAGCAGGCGGCCCGAAGTACGAGCTTGCGCACCTGGCGCGCGTCCAGGGAGCGGCCGGCGCACTCGGCGGCGAGCTCCCGGAGCGCGGCGTCGTCGATGCGGTCCGCCGGGATGAGCTCGACGAGGGTGTCGTGGAGGATGCGCGCGATCGCCTCCGGCCCGGGCAGTCCGATGTGCTCGACCAGGTCGGCGCGGGACAGGAACGCGACGTCGACCCCGTCCGAGCGATTGGTCGTGGCGATGAACGTGACGTTCGGGCAGTCCCGGGCGACGTGATCGACGCCCGCGAGCACTGCGTCGGTCGCGCGGTGTACGTCGACGGGGTTCGTCTCCAGCGACGCGCTCGCGCGGCTCACCGCGAGCGACTCGACCTCATCCAGCAGCACGATGGTCGGTCGTCCGCGACTCGCGATGTCGGGCAGCGTGCGCTCGAAGAGCCGCGCGACGCCGCGCTGGCTCTCGCCGAGCATCTGGCTCGGGAACCGGTGCGGGTCGATCTCGACGAACAGCAGTGGGTCCCCAAGCTGCCGGGCAGCCTGGTCGGCGAGCCCGCCGGCGAGCGTGGTCTTGCCGGTCCCCGGGGGACCGGCCAGCACGACGAGGCCGTGGATCGGGAGCCCGACCCCGCTGATCCGGCCGCGCTGCGTGAGCGAGAAGAGCACATAGCTGAGGAGCCGGTCCTTCAGCTGGGGTGCGACGAAGATCCGGTCCCACCGGTCCCGCCAGGCCGGGTCGGGAAGCTCGGTCAGGGAGACGATCCCTTCGACGCCCGGCGGCACCTGGACGGCGGGCATCGTTAGACCCCGGGCCGTCCGGCGAAGTGATCGGGCCAGACCACCCCCGAAAGATCCGGAGCGTCGAGCTCGGGAAGCTCTTCGAACAGGTTCAGCGGGTCGAGCAGGATCCGCATCATGTCGTAGAGCGCGTCGAAGTTGTGGACGCGGATGAGCCGGGCGGTCTTCGTCTTGTCGTCGTTGAAGTGCTGATGCCAGGCCCAATGGTCGACCACGATGAGGTCGCCGGCCTCCCAGGCGAAGCTCTCGCCGTCCAGCTCGCTGTGGCCGCGGCCCGAGACCACGTACAGCCAGGCCTCCCCGCCGTGCCGGTGGCGTGACTGGTACAGGCCGGGCGCCAGCTCGTGCATCACCGCGGAGAGGCCCGCGGTGTGGTAGCCGATCGACGTGTCCACGAGGAACAGGCTTCGGGCGCCGCGCTTGGTGATCAGACCACGGACGTCGTCGAACCGGGTGATGAGCCGGGCGCTTTCGGTGCCCGACCACTGCTGGGCGAGGCGCTGGGTCCGGCGCGCGAGCGGATCGCTTCCGGCGACCGGCGCGACCTGGCGCGGCCGCGGCGGGAGCTTCGCCACCGGCGTGTCGCCGCCGTCCTCGAGGAGCGCGACCCCGAATTGCTCCAACATCGGCTGGACGCTCCAGGTGTGGAACACGGCCGGCGCGTCGCCGTCGTTGCCGTGCCGGTGCCAGGCCCAGCTCGGCAGGTGCAGGGTGTCCCAGGGCCGCCAGTCGATGCGCTGTCCGTCGATCTCCGTCCAACCCACGCCCGACTCGATGAACTCGATCGCGTCCCAGGAGTGCCGGTGGATCGTGGTCGTCGTGTGGGGCGGGATCTCGTGGAGCGTCGCGTCCAGGTTCTTCGTCGGGCGGTCGCCGTCGAAGCCCGCGTACACGCCGCTGCGCATGCGCCGGCCCGGAACGTCGTGCATGACGACGTCGCTCCGCTTGATGACCGTCTTGTGATACCGCTTCCACTCCTCGAGCAGCGACTCGCGCCGCTTCTTCTGGATCTCGTAGTGGGTCACCTGCGTCGTCGTCGTGGTCTTCATCGCTAGTGCTTGAGCGCCGGCTCGCGTCCTGAAACGCGCGGCAGGACATCGCGCGCGAGCGTCTCGATCTGCTCGAGCCAGTCGGGGAAGCGCATCCGGAAGTCGAACACGAGGAGGTCACAGCCGATCTCCTGATAGCGCTGGATGCCCCGGACGAGGTCGTCGGGCGTGCCGGCGAGGATCGATCCGTCGAGCTCTTCGATCTTCGTGAACTCGCCGGACTCCGGCTTGAGCCAGAACTTCTGCGCGTTGGCGTTCTTCAGCAGGCCGGGCACGTTCATCCGGTCGACCGCCGCCTTGGTGGTGGTGTCGATGCTCGTCACCGGCACGGCACCGGTCATGATCATCGGCTTGCCCTGCTTGGCGCAGGCCTGCCGGATCTTGCGCACCCGCTCCTCGTAGGTCGGGAACGTGATGCGGCCGGGCAGCCAGCCCTGGCAGAACTCGACGGCGAGCCGCGCCGACGCGGGCGTCGCGCCGCCCCACCAGACATCCACCGGATGCACCGGCTGCGGCTTGAGGTCGACGTCCGAGAAGTCGTAGAGCTCGCTCTTCCACTCGACCGTCTCGCCGGCCCAGAGCTTGCGGGCGATCAGGACCTGCTCGCGCATCATCGCCGGCCGGTCGACCGATCCCTGCGCGATCACGTCGAACTCGTGCTGGAAGTTCCCCGACCCGATGCCGAGGTCGAACTTCCGCTGGGTCATCCAGGACATCGAGGCCACGCTGTAGGCCATGTGCAGCGGGTGGCGGAACGGGATGATCGTCGCGGCGCCGAGGCCGATGCGCTCGGTCACCGCCGCGAGGTACGTGAGCGTCACGAACGGCTCGATGAACGTCCGATCGGTGCCCTCCATGCCATGCGGATGGAACACCAGGTGATCGCGCACCCAGAGCGAATCGAAACCCAGGCGGTCGGCCAGCTGGGCGCCCTTGACCAGCAGGTCCTGGTCGGCCTCGACCCCGAAATGCGGCACGAGCAGGCCGAAACGAGTCGCCATGTGCGGATCTCCTTCTCGATGATGTCAGCACCGCGTGGACAGCGATGCCCCCGCGGATGCATCCGCGGGGGCATCCCTGACGCTCACGGGCGTGTTAGGGCGTCGGCGCGCCGACCTTCGCGTAGAAACCGTTGCTCTGGAGCTTCTTGAGGAAGCTGAGGTCGTAGGTGTCCGCGATCTTGACGTTCGCCACGGCCGGGTTCACGGTCGCGAGGACGTCACGCGGCAGGAGGAGAGCGTCTTCGGTGAACTGCATGGTGCGGGACCCGTAGTTCTTGAAGCCGTCCATGACGATCTTGGCGTCGTCCGGCTTCTTCTGGGTGAAGTCGGCGTACTTCGCCGTGGCGTCCGCGGTGTTCGTCCACATGTACTGCTGCGCCTCGAGGACCGAAGCCACGACGACCTGAACGGTGTTGGGGTTCTTCGTGATGAAGTCGGTGCGGGCCATGAGCCCGCTCCGGCCCCACTCGAGCTTCGCGGTCGTCTCGTCGAAGACGCCGTTGAATCCCGCGGCGATCATGACCTTCGCGTTGTCGGATCCGACGAGGGCGCAGGGGACCGAGCCGCCCTTGAGCGCGGCGATCCGGGTGCTTTCGCCACCGACCTGCGTGATCGTGACGTCCTTCGTCGTCAGCCCGAGGCCCTTGATCACGATGAGCGCCGACCCGTGCGACGTGCCGCCGAAGGTGCTGATCGCGATCGACTTGCCCTTCACGTCGGCGGCCGTCTTGATGTCCTTCTGGCAGACCAGGAAGTCGTCGAGGATCACGCTGTTCATCGAGACGATCTTGAGCGGCGTGTCCGTGACGACCGAGTTGATGGCCGTCGAGGCGCCGCCGACGAACAGGTCGAGCTGGCCCGCGACGAGCGCCTGGAGCGCCTTGCCGTCGCCCTCGAACCCGGTGATCTCGACCGTCGTGATCCCGTACTTCTTGTAGATGCCGAGCATGTCGGCGAGCTTCTCCGCGAACTGCACCGGCTCGCTCCCCGCGCTGAGGCCGATTCGGATCTTCGTCAGCTCCGGCGTCGGCAGCAGGGGGGCGGCGGTCGGTGCGGCAGCTGCCGCCGAGGTGGCGGGCGGCGCTGTCGATGCGCCCGCGCAGGCTCCGATGACCAAGCTCGCGACCGTGACCGCCGCAAGGACCCTGATGCGACCGAACATGGACAACCGCCTCCTCATCCGTACCCTGCGCGCGGCCGACCGTCAGGCAGGGGATCGCCGGAAATGTACCCGCGACGGCCGATATTGTCTACGATTCAGCGCGCAGCATGAAAGTCGACGTCGGCGGGGTCCCGATCGCCTACGCGCTCCGGGGCGATGGCCCCCCGGTCGTGCTGATCGCCGGCACGGCGTTCCCCGGAGCCACCTGGGACGACGATCTCGTCGCCCCGCTCGCGGCGGCGCACACCGTCCTGACATTCGATCACCGCGCCACCGGCGCCACGCCGGCCACCGAGGAGCGGCTCTCCACGCGGCTCTTCGCGCGAGACGCGGTCGGACTCATGGACGCGCTCGGCCTCCCGGCGGCCCACGTGCTCGGGCATTCGATGGGCGGCCGGGTGGCCCAGTGGATCGGGCTCGAGCGTCCGGAGCGGGTGCGCTCGCTGATCCTCGCGGCGACCGGACCGGGGCAATTCCGCGACGACCAGCCGGTCACCAGAGGGATCCCCCTCCACACCGCGAAAGGGCTCATCGAGCTTGGGTACGAGCGCTACATGCGCGCGCACATCGCGGCCACGTTCTTCACTCCGGAGTTCGTGGCCGCGCACCCGGAGCGCGTCGAGCGGCTGTTCACGCTGTTCTGGGAGCACCGGCCCGACGTCGAGGGCTACCTGCGCCATGTGATCGCTCGGCAGGAGCATCAGACCGCCGACCGGTTGGCCGAGCTCTCGATGCCGTCGCTCGTCCTCATCGGCGAACGCGACACCCAGGTCATGGGCACCGGCTCGCACGCCGAGCAATCCGCCTACCTCATGGAGCATCTCCCCCAGGCCACGAAACGCGTCGTGGAGGACACCGCGCACGGATATTTCTGGCAGCGGCCCGAGCGTACGGTCGAGCTCATCCGCGAGTGGACCGCGGCCCACTAGCTCCCGGCCGGCGGTGACCCGCGGCGCTCGAAGCGCACCGGATAGTGGGACCAGCGCGTGAAGCGCTCGGTGCGGGTGTCGCGCTCGGGCATCCGTCGCGGATCGGGACGGACCCCGCGGCGGGCCACCGCCTGCAGCTCGAGCGCGACCAACCCGAACACGTGATCGTCGTCGACCGTGAAGGTGGCCGGGACCGGGAAGCCGCCACCCACCGACCGGCCCGGGCACTGGTGCGGGCCGGCTCCGAACGAGAGCCCCCAGCGGTTCACGCTCGCGTCGACGGTGCGGTCGGGATCGAATGCGTCGGGCTGGGCGCCGAACAGCTTCGGGTCGCGGTTCCCGGCGACCAGATCGAGGATCACCAGCGCATCCTTCGGGATCGCCAGCCCCGCGATGCGCGTGTCCTCTTCCGCGCGCCGCTTCGCCTTCGGCGTCGTCGGGCGCAGCCGAAGCGTCTCCTGGATCACGCGCTGGGCGAAGAGGACGTCGGTCGCCGCGCGATCGACCTGGGCGATCCCGCCGGCCGTCGTGAACATGAGATCGAGCGCGTTGACCAGCGTCTGCGCGCTCGTGTGCGTTCCACCCTGCAGGTAGGTGGCGACCTCGCGCACGATCCGGCCGTCGTCGGCGAGCTCCATTGATGGATCCGATCGGTGGAGGAGCAGCACGGTGAGGATGTCCTGCGGAAGCTCGCCTTCGGGCAGCTGACCGCGCGCGACGCGCTCGATGAGCGCCGCGCGCCGGGCCCAGGACGGACGGATGAAGTCACGCTCGAACTCCGCGTACGTCGCGCGGACGAGCGCGCGCACGGCATCCGGATCCTTCGCGTCGAGGATCGCGCTGCCCTGCGAGAACACATCGACACAGCGGACCAGGGTCCGGAGCTGGTCGAGCGCACCGACCGTTTCGGCCCCGTGGTCGATACCCGCGCGTCGCGCCGCGAGCACGACGCTGAGGAGCTCGCCGATCGGGAACAGGTCGACCTCGTCGGCGTCGAGGAGGACGTCGAGCAGCTCCTCCATGACCCGCGGGAAGAGCTCGCGCTCGTACAGACGGAGCACCTCGGCGCGGAACTGCGTGTTCTCGACGCGCCGGCGCGCGCGGTGCGTCGTTCCGTGCGCGATGCTCACGATGCCGTTCCGGATGTTGCCGTCCTCGTACGAGCGCTTGTCGAAGCTTCGGGACAGATTCGGGTCGAACAGCGCCGCGCGGATGTCCTCGTACCGGTCGAAGACGATCGTGGCTGGATGGGCCGTGAGCAGGCCGGGGTCGGTCATCGACGTGTCCCGTCGGGTACGGCCAGGCCATCCTCGCCGTCGACCGCGATCGCGTGGGTCGGGCAATTGCTCCGCGCTCGGAGGAGGAGCCCGAGGTCCGCGGACGGCGCGCCACCCAGCGGCACGGAAACGCCCTGCGCCTCGTCGAGGCGGAAGGCGCCGGGCAGGAGCCGGACGCAGTCGCTCGAGCCGATGCACAGCTCGGGGTCCACGCTGATCCGAAGGTGCGTCAGATGGGCTCCACCGCGGCCAGCTCGGGCACGGCGCGGTCGAGCTCGCGCCACGTCGCGCGCAGAGCGACGAGGCCCACCGGCACCAGCGCGAGGGCGGCGATGCACGCCGCCGGCACGCCGAAGGTCGCGGCGATCGCGCCCGCCGCGAGCGCGGTGAACGGACGGTTGCCGAGGTGAGCCATCTGGTGGATGGACATTAGCCGCCCGCGGAGCGCATCGGGCACCTCGGTCTGGAGCACGCCGGTCACGATCGGGAAGCAGAACGAGAAGCCCATTCCGATCGCGCCGACGCCGATCGCCGCAACCGGGAGCGTCACCGCGACGCTCGCGAGGCCGAGGCCGGCGGCCTGCACGACGAGCCCGATCGCCGGGAGCCGCCGCGAGATGTTCCACCGGCGAAGTGGGATGAATGCGAGCAGACCGAGGGCCGAGCCGACGCTCTGCGCCGCGATGATCAGGCCCGTCTCCGTGCTCGGCAGGCTCAATCGCTGCGCCACGATCACCGGCGCGGTCGTGCGGATCACCTCAAGGATCGCGCTCGTCGTGATGACCGCAAGCAGCGCCGATACGACCCACGGCTGGGCCCGCACATAGGTGCCGAGGCCAAGGCGTGCCGCCGCGGCTCCGGCCCGCGCCGAACCGGCGGCGACTCCGCGCCCGAGCGCGCGGCGGTAGAGGTAGGCCATCGCGAGGATCGGTCCGACGAACGTCAGCGCGTTGATCGCGAAGGCCCAGGCGTATCCGCCGGTCGCCAGGATGACGGTCGTGAGGATCGGGCCGCCGATCTGGCCGACGATGAACTGCAACGTGTTCAGGCCGACGGCCTCGGCCATCTGCGCGCGCGGAACGAGCGCGGGGAGGATCGCGATCATCGACGGCTTCGCGATGCTCCACGAGGTCTGCAGCAGGAACGCCGTCGCGATCACCTGGATGTCGGTCGCGCCGCCGGTCGCGACGACGAACGCGAGACCCGAGGCGATGACCAGCGAGACCGTTTGGCTCGCGATGACGATCATCCGCCGATCGAACCGATCCGACAGCACGCCACCGGTGACGGAGAACAACAGGATCGGGAGGAACGTCGCGAAGTTCAGGATCCCCACCGCGAACGCCGACCCGGTCAGGTCGTAGACGAAGACCGAGCCCGCGACGTTCTGGACCCAGGTGCCGATGTTCGAGAGCATCCCGCCCGCCCAATAGACGGTGAACGCCCTGTGGCCGAACGGTCCAAGCCGCGCGGCCATCGAGCGGGTGTTCAGCACGGCACGCGGGCCGTCATCATCTCGTGTTCCATCCCAATGTTCTTGCATACAATCTACCGGCGTACGCGGGGAGACTCCTATGTATCGGGTGTCCGGTACGGGAAGGGACCCCGAGATGGGCGAGAGGGTCACGCCGATCGGTCACGCCACTGCGGAGTCGCGCAGAGCCCAGTTCGACCGGATCATCGCGACGAATGCCGCGAACGACCTGACCGCCCAGGACCTCGTGCTGACCTCGCTGCGCGAAGCGATCCTCACGGCGGCCCTGCCACCGGGATCACGGCTCCGGCAGGAGAAGCTCGCCGGGCTCTTCGGCACCAGCCGGATCCCGGTGCGCGAGGCGCTCCGCGCGCTCGAATACGAGGGCCTGGTCACGTCGATGCCGCGGCGCGGATTCAGCGTGACCGAGCTCGACGCGGACGACATCGAGGAGGTCTACGACCTCCGCATCCTGCTCGAGAGCCACGCCGTCCGGCTCGCGGTGCCGCTCATCACCGACGAGGACCTCCAGGTCCTCGAGGAGCTGTACTCGGCCATGGTGGCGGCCGCATCAGGGGACCTCCAGCTCGCCGCGCGCGAGCGCTTCTACACCCGGCTGTACTCGATCACGGGACGCCCGCGGCTGAACGGCCTGATCGCGAGACTCCGCCAGGAGATCGCGCGATCGCTGCGTTGGCCGACCCTTCAGCACGCCCCGGAGCACCACGGGCGCTTCTTCGAGGCGATCCGCGCGGGCGACGCGGACGGCGCCGCCGCACAGCTCGCGAGCCACTATCGCCGCGTGGCGATCCTCATCCGACGCTACCTGCGTGACGCCTCGGCCAGCGAGCGTCCGACGAACGCCTCAGCGGACACCGTGACCGAGCGCCGCGCGCGGCGCCGGCAGGCGAGATGAAAGAAGGAAGATCGATGCGACTGAGCGGCAAGAGCGTCATCGTCAGCGGCGCGGCCCACGGGATCGGCCGGGCATACAGCGAGAAGCTCGCGTCCGAGGGAGCGAGGGTCGCGCTCCTCGACATCGACGCCAAGCGGAACGAGGAGGTCGCCGGCGGCATCCGGGCGGCCGGCGGCACGGCGATCGCGATCGAGACCGACGTCCGCGACTTCGCCGCGTTCAAGCGCGCCGCGGATCGCACCGCGAAGGAGTTCGGCGCGGTGAACGGCCTCGTGAACAACGCCGGGATGCTCAACGTCATCCCGATCACCCGCTGCAATTTCGAGGACATCCCCGATGCGGAGTGGGACGAGTCATTCAGGCTCAACACGAAAGCCGCGTGGTACGGCTGCAAGGCCGCGCTCCCCCATCTCAGGGCGGCCGGCGGCGGAAGCATCGTGAACATCGCGTCGAGCACCGTCTTCCGCGGCGTCCCGACCCGCGCGCACTACGTCGCGTCCAAGAGCGCGCTCATCGGCTTCAGCCGCACGCTGGCGAAGGAGCTCGGCGGCGACTGGATCCGCGTGAACGTCGTGTGTCCGGGGAGCACCCTCAGCGAAGAGGAGCCGAACGCGGAGACCGTCGCGATGCGCGAGGCGCCGGTCAAGGTGCGCTGCCTCCAGCGGGTCGAGCGTCCGGCCGATCTCGTCGGGACGATCGCATTCCTGATGTCCGACGACAGCGCGTTCATCACCGGCCAGACGCTCCTCGTGGACGGCGGGAGCGCCTTTAACTAGTTGAATGGGGCTCGCCCGGGGCCGGCGCAGCCGGGCCCGGGCGTACGCGCGGAGG
>DATCOD010000114.1:0-6140 GCA_036564905.1 Candidatus Limnocylindria bacterium | reverse complement strand
CGAGGAGAACCGCGTGCAGGAGCTCGCGACGATCACGCGCAACCTGAAATCGCTCGCCCGCGAGCTCGACGTGACGATCCTCGCCCTCTCGCAGCTGTCGCGCGCCGCGGGCGACGGCGGCAACGAGCCGAAGCTCTCGACGCTGAGGGAATCGGGCAGCCTCGAGCAGGATTCAGACGTCGTCGTCATGCTCTGGAAGGACAAGGACGAGACACCACCGGGCGCGCCCAGGCTCATCCGCGGCAGCGTCGCGAAGAACCGCAACGGCCCGACCGGGCGATTCGAGCTCTACTTCGAGGCCGAGCAGGCCCGCTTCTTCTCGCGCAGCGACGACGAGGGCATGCCCGTATGACGGTCGACGTCTCGCGGAACGCGCCGAAGCCGCCGCCGGAGAACCCCGAGGCCGAGGCCTCCCTGCTGGGCGCGGTCCTCATCGATCACTCGCTCTACGCGCCGTTCGTGCGTGGCCGTATCGCCCCACCGGACCTCTCGCGCGACCACCACAAGCTCGTGCTCGGCGCGATGGAGCGCGTGGCGTCGCGCGGCGATCAGATCTCGTTCGAGACGGTGCAGCAGGAGCTCGCGGCGACCAACGAGCTGGCTTCGGTCGGCGGCGCGCAGTTCCTCGTCGGGCTGATGCAGAACGTCCCGACCGTCGCGCACGCCGAGACCTACGCGACGATCGTGGCCCGGACCGCGCAGCTCCGCCGGCTCATCGGCGCGGCGAACGAGATCGCCCGCCTCGCGCTCGTGCGCGAGGACGCGCGCGGTGCGGTCGAGGACGCCCAGCGGCTCCTGTTCTCGGTCAGCGAAGCGTCGTTGCACCGGGACATCGTCTCGCTCGACGTCGCTCTGAACCGCTACATCGCGCAGATCGAGGAGCGTGGCGACGAGGCCCAGGCCGGGGTGCCGACCGGACTCAAGACCCTCGACGCCAAGACCGGCGGCCTGCAGCCATCCGACCTCATCCTCATCGCCGGCCGGCCTGGCCTCGGCAAGACGAGCCTTGCGCTCTGCATCATCGAGCACGCCGCGCTCCGCGCGGGCAAGACCTGCGCGATCTTCTCGCTGGAGATGAGCGAGCTCCAGCTCGTACAGCGGCTCATCTCGATGAACGCCGAGATCGATGGCAACCGGATCCGGCGCGGGCGGCTCTCGCTGCCGGAGCTCCAGGCGATCAGCGACGCGTCCGGCCGGCTCCAGCAGGCCCAGATCTACGTCGAGGAATCCAGCCGGCTCACGGTCACCGACATCCTCGCCAAGTCACGGCGCCTGCAGGCCGAGCGCGGCAAGCTCGATCTCATCGTCATCGACTACCTCCAGCTCATCGAGGGCGCCGTGGGTGACGACGACAACCGGGTGCAGGAGGTCGCGAAGATCTCGCGCGCGCTCAAGGCGATCGCCCGCGAGCTCGAGGTGCCGGTCGTCGCGCTCTCGCAGCTGTCGCGCCAGATCGAGACCCGTGGCACCGAGCCGATGCTTTCGGATCTCCGCGAATCGGGAGCGCTCGAAGCCGATGCGGACCTCGTCATGTTCGTGTGGCAGAAGGACCAGCAGGACCGGAAGGATGGCCTCGTGCGCCTCAAGCTCGCGAAGCACCGGAACGGGCCGACCGCCGATATCGATCTGCACTTCGAGGCCGAGCTCACGCGCTTCCGCGATCTCGGCGAGACGCGCGAAGGCGGCTAGGCCGGTTCGATCGCGACCGTGACGTGCGCGCGCACGTCGGTGAGCAGGCGGATCTCCACCTTGTGCACGCCGAGCGCGCGCAGTGGCTCCGCGACGATCTTCCGAGGATCGACGCTGATCTTGTGCTCGCGCTTCAGCGCGTCGGCGATCTCCTTGGTCGTGACGGAACCGAAGGTCTTCCCGTGATCGCCGGCTTTGAGCGCGAAGATGAGGGTCACCGCGGACAGCTTCGTCGCGAGCGCCTCGGCGTCGGCGTGCGCGCGGTCCTGCTTGGCCTGCACGCTCGCGCGCTCCCGCGCCACGCGCTTCAGCTCGCCGGCGCTCGCCTCGATGGCGAGGCCTTTCGGGAGCAGGAAGTTCTGGGCGTACCCGTCGGCGACCTCTTTGACGTCACCGGGGCGCCCGAGCCCGCGGACCTCCTGTTTCAGGACGACGCGCACGACGACTCGGGCTACGCGGTCGGGACGGTCGCCGACTCCGGCAGGGCGCTCTCCTGCTCGGACTTGCGAAGCTCCATCTCCCATGCGAGAACGGAGGCCCCGACGGCAAGGACGCCCATCACGGTCAGCGCGCCGATGATCGCGAGGATCGCCTCGAAGACTCCGAAGAACCCGCTATCGCGGTCGCTCATCTGGATCGCCCCCTTTTGTGTGGAGTCCAATCTACCCGCTATGCGGAGCGGACCTCGCCGTCCGGGAAATGCGTGCGGAGGGCCAGGACGGCGGCGGCCACTCCGGCGTCGTGATCCGGCGCCCAGAACGTGATCTGGTAGCGCGCCTTCCCGTTGGCCACGCGACGGAGCTCGACCGCGGGCCCCGGGTCGCGCGCGATCGTGGTCACCGACGCGATGGCCTCACGGACAGCGTCAGTGGAGAGCTCGCTCGCCGCGTCGAGGGTCAGGAACACGACCCCGCGACGCAGCGGGAAGCGCGTGAGGTTCACGACCGGCTTCGTCATGAAATCGCCGTTCGGCAGGATGACCCCGCGTCCGTCCGCGGTGCGCAGATTGGTCGTCCGGAACGAGATCTCCTCCACCAGGCCGGTGTAGCCGGAGACCTCGATTGTGTCGCCGATCCGGAAGGGCCGCTCGACGAGCACCCAGATGCCGGCGAAGAAGTTCCGCAGGATGTCCTGGAGCGAGAGGCCGATCACGATCCCGACGACGCTGAATGACGTGAGGATCCAGCCGAACGCGCCCTGGGTGTAGATCGCGAGCACCACGAGGACGCCGAGCACGATCACCCCGAGCTGGGCCAGGTTCCCGAGCAGGATCGTGGCGTTGCCATGGGCTCGGTGGCGGGTGAGCTGGCGCATCGTGACGCCGCGCACAACCCGGGCGAGCACGAGGGCGATCGCGGCGACCACCGCCGCCCAGAGCGTCCGGATCAGGTACTCGAGCAGGGTGTCCCGGAGGACGACGGGGTCCATCCGGCTCGATGCTAGGCGCGATATTGACAAACGAACATCTGTTCGGTACCGTCGGCGCATGACGAAACAAGACCAACAGCGGGCCGAACGGATCCTCGACTACATCCGCGAGACGATCGACGAGCGCGGCTACCCGCCCAGCGTCCGTGAGATCGCCGAGGCCGTTGGCCTCGCCTCGACCTCCGCCGTCCACCACCACCTCACGAAGCTCGAAAAGGATGGCCGGCTCACGAAGGAGGCGACGCGCTCCCGGGCGCTCACCATTCCCGGCAGCCACGGCGCCAAGGTCGTGAATGCGCCGATCATCGGCGAGATCGCCGCCGGCCAGCCGATCGAGGCGTATGAGGACCGCAGCGAGACCATGGCCCTCCCGATCGAGCTCGCGCCGCGGCACGACACGTTCGTGCTGCGGGTTCGCGGGAAGTCGATGATCGAAGACCACATCGACAACGGCGACTACGTCGTGATCCAGCCGCAGGACACCGCGCGGGACGGAGAGATCGTCGTCGCGATCCTCGAGGACAACACCGCGACCCTCAAGCGCTTCTACAAGGAGCGCGACCGAGTCCGGCTGCAGCCCGCGAACAGCGAGATGGAGCCGATCTACGCCCGGGACGTGAAGATCCAAGGCAAGGTCATCGGGGTGATCCGCCGGCTCTCCTAGCCTTCGCCCGTGGCTACGCCGCGCGCCGATCAGGTGACCGAGCGCACCATCCTCCACGGCGACCTCGACGCGTTCTACGCGTCGGTCGAACAGCGGGACCACCCCGAGTACCGCGGCAAGCCGGTCATCGTCGGCGGTGGCCCGAGTGAACGCGGCGTCGTGAGCGCGGCGTCGTACGAGGCGAGAGCATTCGGAGTGCATTCGGCGATGCCGCTCCGCGAAGCGGGCAAACGCTGCCCGCACGGCATCTTCGTCCCTGGGAACTTCGCCGCATACGAAGCGGCGTCCGATGCGGTGATGGCGCTGTTCGCGCTGCGCACGCCGCTCGTGGAGCCGATCTCGCTCGACGAGGCGTTCCTCGACGTCACCGGGACCGCGCACCTCTTTGGGGGGCCGGAGGCCTGCGCGCGGGATCTGAAGCGTCAGGTCCGCGAGGAGGTCGGTCTGGTCCTCTCGGTCGGGATGGCCTCGAACAAGCTCTGCGCGAAGGTGGCGTCGGATCTGCGCAAGCCCGACGGGTTCGTCGTGGTTCCGCGCGGTGGCGAAGCCGCCTTCCTCGCGCCGCTGCCGCTCACCCGGTTGTGGGGCGTCGGCCCAAAGACGCGGCAGGTCCTCGAAGACCTCGGGATGCGGACGATCGGCGACCTCGCCAACGCCGATCCGGCGTTGCTCGAGGCTCGGCTGGGCGAGCACGGAGCGACCATCTCCGATCGCGCGAAGGGTATTGACGCGGACCGCGAGGTCGTGGCCGACCCAGGCGATCCGAAGTCCATCGGCCACGCACACACGTTCGACCGCGACACGCTCGATCGGTCGCAGATCGAATCGACCCTCCTCCGACTCGCGGAAGGCGTCGGGGTGCGGTTGCGAAAGCACGCGCTGCGCGGCCGCACCGTCACCCTGCAGCTACGCGTCGCTCCGTTCGAGACCCGGACGCGCCAGCGAACGCTCGGGGAGCCGACCTCCGACGATCTGAAGATCTACGAGACCGCGCGAACGCTGCTGCGCGACGCGCTCGCGGCCGACCGCGACGCCGGGCGGGTCAGCCCGGTGCGGCTGGTGGCAGTGACGGTGAGCGGCATGGTCGGTGGGGAGCAGCTCGGCCTCTTCACCGGCGCCCGGGTCTCGCGACTCAACGCCGCGCTCGACGCCGTGCGGTCGAAGTTCGGCGACGACGCGCTGGATCGCGCGAGCGCGCGCGAAGCGAGCGTGCGACGGCGACTTTCCGACCGCCGTCCTCGGTGAAATCTGTGGACGGATTGTGGACGACGAGCACGTCGGCCTGTGGACGAATGTGTGGACGCGTTCGTGGACAAAGGACCTTGTTCGCACGCAAGCCGGTGCCGATGATGCGCAGGTCGCGTCGAAGGAAAGGACACCAAGGTGGCGGAGGAGCAGGTCGCGGCGCTCGCGATCGAATTCATCGCATTCTGCTTCCAGCGCCGCCCGGTCGGATGGCCCCAGCTCTATGACGAGATGTGTTACGTGGCCGGAAATCGCCTGTACAAGGGCCTCGGCTACGACGAGCTGAAGGAAGCGGGACTCGACTTCACGCTCTCGGGTCTGGCGCGGACGAGCCGCGTCACGTCCGAGGTGACGACGTCGATGCGCCGCGAGGCGGCACTGGCGAGCTAGCCCGCGTGAACGTTGGCCACACCGGCAGGGGCGGCGAGTGAAAGGAAGCGCACTCGCCGCCTCTTTATGTCTCCGGCCGAAGAGGTGGCAGAATGGACATGCACAGGGGAGTGCGGGTGAGGAAAAGCCCGTATTTCCGGCACGGTCCCGTGGTGCAGCGGCCTAGCATACGTCCCTGTCAAGGACGAGATCGCCGGTTCGAATCCGGTCGGGACCGCGGTTTTCAGCCATCTACACCCGCGGTGGGGCCATCGGTCGGTGCAGCCCTCACCGAGAGCCGCACCGACCGACAACTGGAGCTACTGCGTGAACGGCGAATCGCTGAATGTTCGGGTGACCCCGCCGAAGCTGAATTCGTAGCTGATCGACTGGAACGTGATGCTGAGCGTCTCGAGGGGCAGCGCGTCGCCAGCGCCTGAACCGGCGTTGGTGATCTCGGAGACGCTGGCCTGCGTGAGCGTGATGGTCTCGTCCACGGTGGTGGTGCCCGGGCGATAGATCTTCAGCACGACCGACGAGAGAAGCTCGTTGGTGCCCAGCGCCTTGTGGAACAGCGGCGTCGCCGCGTCCATCTGCTTCGTGATCATGAGCGGCTTGTACTGGCGCTTCCCGGTCGCCTGACCTGTCGCGAGGTCTCGAGGTGACGACACGTCCGCGCTGAACGAGCGCACATCGATGAGTGTCGTGGATCCGTCGCCACCGGTGAAGCTGCCCTGCACAGCCC
>DATCOD010000113.1:0-28154 GCA_036564905.1 Candidatus Limnocylindria bacterium | reverse complement strand
AGCCAGAGCCCACCCGGGCCGAGCAGCTGTCCGAGCGGCGTCGCGAGCGTCACCGAGTGGGGCGGGTAGCTCGTCCGCGTCGGGGTGATGTAGTTGAGGAACGCGTGGAGCCAGTCCGGGAACGCGAGCCACGCCACGCCGATCAATACCGCTCCGCCGATGCCGGACACCGCAACGAACGCGCGGTCTCCTCGCGCGACCGCCTGGCGCGCCATCGCCCACGCGGCGAACACGAAGAGCTGCGGCTTGGCGACCATCGCGATCGCCGCAAGGCCCGCCCGCGCGCTGCGACCGTCACGCTGCCAGCGCGCCGAGAGCGCGAGCGCGCCGAGCAGGAGGAATCCCCACTGCCCGGAGTAGAAGGTGATGATCGCCGGCTGCGACGCGAAGAGCGCCAGTCCCGCGAGGAGCTGCACCGTGGGTGAGCCCGGCACCTCGCGGCGGAGCAAGGTCCCAAGACCGTAGATCGCCACCCCGATGCCGACGGCCGTCCAGGCGATCGCCGCAACGCGTTCGGGCACGAGAGCGAACGGAAGCAGCAACGCCAGATCCCACGGTGGATACCCATAGACCGCGTCGGTCCGCTGGGTGCCGTACTTCGCGACGATCGTGGGAAAGCCGGCCGTCGCATACGGGTTCACTCCGTCGAGGACCGCCCGTGGCCCGGCCCAGAAGCCGGAGAAGTCCGACTGCCCGAGGCTCGCTGCCCAGATGTCGATGAACCCGAAGACGGCGAGGAACACGATACCGAGGGCGAGGCCGGCGGCGAACCAGAGGTGGCCGACCGGGACGTGGGGCCGCCACCGCTCCTGCACGCGGCGACTCTAGGCCGTGCGGACCGGCCGGCGATCTCCCAGATACACCGCGACCGCGGCCACGCATGACAACACGACGAGCGCCCAGAACCCGGGCACGTAGCTCTTCACGTTGTCGTACACCGCGCCGAGCGTCACCGGCGAGATCGCCTGCGTCAGCGTGGTCGCGAGCGTGAGCACCGCGGCGATGCTCGCGATCCGGCGCGGCCCGTAGAGGCCGGCGACGATCGTCGAGCGCACGAGGGTCTCCGCGCCCCGGGCCGCGCCGAACAACAGGACGAACGCGATGACCCCGAGCTCCGACGGCACGAAAAGGAGGATCAGGAGCGCGAGCGGCTGCCCCAGGTAGATCAGGACCGACACGGTGCGCGGCGCGAGGCGCCGCTCGAGCGGCGCGAACAGGAGCCGGCCGAGGACCTGCGCCGCGCCGATGCCGCCGGTCGCGACCGCCGCGAACGCGAGCGAGTACCCGTGATCGCCGAGGTACGCGACCATGTGGACCGGCACGCCGACACCGAGGGCGTACAGCGCGAACGCCAGGGCGAGCCACTTGAACGTCGGGTGACGGAGCGCCTCGCGGAACGAATGGCTCTGCTCCGGCGGCGCGACCGTGGCATCCGGGCCCGCCTCGAACGGATCGCCATCGATGCCGAGGCCGATGTCGGCCGGCCGCCGGCGGAGGAGCAGCGCGTGTGGCGCGATCGTGAGCAGGCCCAGCACGATCGCGAGCGTGACGAGCGCGGCCCGCCAGCCCTGTACCGATACGAGCCAGGCCGCGAGCGGCACGAACACCGTGCTCGAGAAACCGGCGATGAGCGTGACGAGCGTGAGCGCGCGCGACCGGTGCCGCCGGAACCAGACGATCATCGTCGCGAATGCCGGCCCGTAGTTGACCGCCGCGAACGCGAAGCCGATGCCGATCCAGACGAGATAGAAGGAGAGGAGATCGCGCGACTGCGACCAGGCGATCACCAGGGGGACCGCGACGATCGACCCGGCGGTCATGAGGAGCCGGGGCCCGTGCTCGTCGAGCCAGCGCCCGGTCCACAATCCCGCGAGGCCGGACACGACGAGCATGACGGACAGCGCGCCGGAGATCTGGGCGCGCGACCAGCCCAGCTCGGCCGTCGTGGGAGCGACGAGGACGCTGAACGTGTAATAGAGGACGCCCCACGACACCGTCTCGGTGGATCCGAGGACGATCGCGAGGATCCACCCGTAGTACGGCCGCTTCACGGCCCCGAGGTTATCGGCGCGCGGCCGTGAGTGCCGAGAGCGGGATGACCGCCTGCGCCGTGCCGCAGCAGCTGCTCTCCGCGGAGCCGCGGTCGACGCCGTCGCAGCAGTCCGACCCGCCGGAACAGACGCCGGTCGGCGGGAGGACCAGCTCGACCGACTCGGCGCCGGCCAGGTCGCCGACGAGCGCGCTCGCGATGGAGCGGACCTGCTCGTATCCGGTGAGCATGAGGAAGGTCGGCGCGCGGCCGTAGCTCTTCATCCCGGCGATGTAGAAGTCCTGCTCGGGATGGCTCAGCTCGCGCACGCCGTGCGGCGGGACGGTGCCGCAGCTGTGGACGTTCGGGTCGATGAGCGGCGCGAGCGCCGGCGGCGCCTCGAGGATGTCGTCCAGTCGTACACGAAGCTCCCGCAGCGGCGCGAGGTCCGGGCGAAAGCCCGTGGTCGCGATGATCTGGTCGAACGGCCCGAGCTCACGCGTCCCGTCGGAGACGAAGACGCCGTTCGCCGATGTGCGGAGCTCGGCGATGCGCAGGACCACCCGCGTCACCGCGCCCTGGTCCACGAGCCCGCGCAGCTTCGTGCCGAGCGCGCCGCGCGCGGGCAGCGCGTCGTTCTCCGCGCCGCCGTACTTCGCATCGGCGAACGGCTGCCGCACGAGCCAGGTGATCGGAGTCCCGGGAAGTGCCGCAAGGTCGATGAGCACGTCGAACGCCGAGTGTCCGCTGCCGACGACGAGCACGCGCTTCCCCGCGTAACGGGCGCGATCGCGACCCAGTGGATCCGCGATCCCGTAGTGGATCCGCCTCGCGGCAGCCGCCTCGCCGCGCGCGAGGACCCCGCTGGCGCCGAGCGGGTTCGAGAGGCCATACGTGCCGGAGGCATCGATGACCGCGCGGGCGAGGATCTGCCGCTCCCCCGCCGGCGTCGCGACCGTGAGCGCGAACGGCGCGGACTCGCGTCCGTCGCTCTTCACCTTGTCGAAGCCGAGGCGCGCGACCGCGGTGACGCGGTGGTCGAAGCGCACGCGATCGCCGAGGGCGCGCGCGAGCGGCGTGAGGTATCGCTCGACGAGCTCACGGCCGGTCGGATAGCCCTCGCCGTCGGGCTCGCCCCAGCCTGTCGCGGCGAGGAGCTCGCGCGCCGCCGGGTCGAGGTCGTACTTCCAGGGCGAGAAGATCCGGACGTGGCCCCATTCGAGGACGTTCGCACCGGCTGTCGGGCCCGCTTCGAGGACGAGCGGTGTCGCGCCGCGCTTCAGAAGCTGCGCCGCCGCCGCGAGGCCCACCGGCCCGGCGCCGATCACCGCAACCGGTAATTCGCTCATGCCGCTCATGATGCCCATCCATCGACGCTTGTCAATATCGAAGTTGGTGGATATAGTCGCCGAATGGACGACGTGCGGATCCTCCAGGCGATCGCCGAGCCGACGCGCTTGGCCATCGTGCGGCAGCTCGCGGCCGACGGCGAAGTGTGCGCGTGCGACTTCAGCGACTGCTGCAGCGTGAGCCAGCCGACGGTCTCCCATCACCTGAAGGTCCTGCGCGAGGCCGGCGTCGTGAGCGGCGAGCGCCGCGGGACCTGGATCTACTACCGGCTCGAGCCGAAGGCCGCGTCGCGGATCGCCGCGCTCGGCCAGCTCCTTTCCGCCGGCGCGCGGCGCGAGCCGAAGCGCGTCGCGGTGAAGCAGGCGCTCACCCGGGCGTAGTGTCAGCGGTCCGACGACGACGCCGAGGAGGACCGACCATGACCACGACGCACAACGTCCGCGTGGACAACGCGCGCCAGACGGCCGAGAAGGCGAAGACGGATCCCGCGGCCGCGCAGCTCACGGTCGATCTCGCCGGCGACTGGCGCGTCGATGCCGCCCGGCCGCAGTTCGGCGGGACCGTGAAGTTCGCGAAGGGCGAGACGCTGTTCGAAGCGGACTTCCCAGCGTTCCTCAGCGGAGACGGTCGCGCGCCCTCGCCGTTGATCTACTGCTTCTGGGGCGCGCTCTCCTGCTACGCCTCGACCTTCGCGATGCAGGCCGCGCTGGTGGGCCTCGATGTCAGGAGCCTGCGCGCGCGCCTGCGGCTCAACGTCGATTTCCGGGGCGCCCTGGGCGTGGCCGAGGTCGATCCGCTCGACACGTTCAGATTCGAGATCGAGGTCGACACGGACGCATCGGATGCCGATGTCGCGCGGGTCAAGCGGCTGGCCGATGAGCGCTGCCCGGCGATCTGGGCGATGGATCACCAGGTGCCCCACACGACCGAGGTGCGGAAGGCCTAAGCCATCATCCGCAGCATCGCGAAGCCACCCGTGCGCCACGCCCGCAGGAGCAGCGCTCCGGCAAGGGCGAGGAACAGGACGTTGAGGATCGTCGTGTAGTTCAGCGACAACGACGGCTCGGCGACGAGCGCGTTGCGCGCCTGGGGGGTGAGGCCGAGCGCGCCGAACAGCAGCTCGACAAGGAGGCCGGCGAGCGCCATCGCGACGTAGAACGTGACGAACAGGAAGATCGTCATCCGCGTCCCGTAATAGCGGCGCTTGATCGAGAGGATCGGCAGGATCACCAGATCGGCGAAGATGAAGCTGATCACGCCGCCGAAGCTGATGCCGTTGTTCCAGAGGACCGCGGCGAGCGGCACGTTCCCGATGGAGCACACGAAGCTCACCACCGACACGATCGGTCCGACGAGCGGACCCCAGAGCAGCGCGAGCCGCGGCTGATCGGTGAGGAAGAAGACCTTCCAGAAGGACTCGGGCACCCACGCGGCGAGCGCGCCGGCGATGAGCAATCCGAGGACGATGTCGCGGATCACCGACGCCCAGTCCATGACGAACAGGTGGCTGATCGCGGTGAAGCCCTCACCCGAGACGACCTTCTGCCGAAGCGTGCCCTCCCGCACCGACATGTCCATCGCGGCGTGACCTTCCATGTAGCCGCGCAGGCCCTTCTCCGCCTGCGCCCGCGCCGCTGCGACGTCGTGCTGCTTGACGAACAGCCGGAAGAGCACGGCGAGGAGCACGATCATGATCGGCCCGCCGACGAACTCCGCGGCCGCGAACTGCCAGCCCATCAGGATCACGAGGATGATCCCAAGCTCGATCACGAGATTGGTCGAGGCGATCTCGAACGTCATGGCGGCGGTGAAGCTCGCGCCCTTCTGGAAGAGCGACCGGGCGAGCGCGACCGCGGCGTACGAGCACGACGAGCTCGCCGCACCGAGCAACGACGCGAGCGCGAGCGAGCGCGGCGAGTCGTCGGGCAGCAGCTTGCTCAGCTGCTCCTTCGACACGACCGCCTGGACCGCCGCGGACAGCGTGAACCCGAGGATGAGGGCCCAGAGGATCTCCCAGGTCATCGCGAAGGAAATGGAGAGCGCGTGCAGGACGGCGTTCACGGCGTCCACCGAGCGGTCTAGTGGGTCGCGGCGGCGTCACGCTCCGCGTCAAGCTGCGCGACGATCGCCGGGTACGCGTCCGACAGGCAGCAGCGGCACGACTCGTACCAGCGGCGCATGCCTTCGTCGATCGCGGGGTCGCCGGTCAGCGTCCGGACCGCGGTGGCCGCGGCATCGACCTTCGCGGCCCATTTCACGGGATCCGCCTTGAACGCCTTCACACAGGCGCCGGAGCAGAACGCGTACGTGCGGCCCTCGTGCTCGACGGTCCGGCCCCGTTCCTGCGCGTCCGCGACGACCACGATCATGTCGCAGATCGGGTCGAGCATCTTCTCGGGCGCTTTCGCTCCGCTCACCGGTCCATCGTACGGGCGAATCACACCCGTTGTGCGGTCACCGCTGCGGCCAGCGCGCGGCGGCGCTGGGCCTGGTGGTTCCACGGTGGCGGCGGGGCGCGCCGCTCGACCTCGGCCAGGAGCGCGGCTGCCTCCGACGTGCGCTTGCGCGCGATCAGGAACTCCGCCCAGTCGAGCCGGATGAACGCCTCGACCGGAACGAACTCGTGGCCCTCGAGCGGCGCGATGGCCGACCTGAACGCGGCGTCCGCCGCCTCGTCATCCCCGCGCGCCGCAAGCAGGTGGGCGCGCATCCATTCGTCCTCGGCGACGCCCGAGAGGTCCTCGGGGCCCCGCACGAGCGCTGCCGCGTCCGCGGCGTGGGCCACCGCCTCTGCGGTCCGCCCGATCCTGAGGAGGTTCACCGCGAGGTGGCCGTTGATCTCGGAGCGGTTCCACCGCTCGCCGGTCCGTACGCTCTCGGCGAGCGCCGCCGTCCCGGCCGCGACCGCCTCCTCATAGCGACCCTCGCCCTCGAGGATCTCGGCGATGCGCCGCTGCACGGTGACGAGGCGGTTCGCGTCCCCATCGCCCGCCGCGTCGGCGGCGACCTCGCGGAGGATCTCGAGCGCAGCGTCGGCGTCCCCGGCGAACCACACGCCGGTCGCGTCGGCGCTCCGCAGCTCCCGGAGCAGCGCGCGCAGGCCCAGCCGCCGGGCGATCTCGCGCGCCTCGGCGGTGTACCGATCCGCCTGTTCGAGCTTTCCGCACAACCGCGACGCCCCGGCGACCCGCTTCATGAGCTCGGCCGCCTGGGCCCAGTCGCCCAGCTCCTGCGCCCGCCTGATGAGCGGCACGTTGCCGTCCACGAATCGCGTGAATTCACCGGCACCCCAGAGGAAATTCAGGACCAGGGCCTCCATCTCGAGGACCCCGTGGACATCGCCGGCAGCGTCAGAGAGATCGCGAGCCCCGAGGATCGCGGGCCGGATGTCGTCGAGCGCACCGCCGTACATCTCGACGTGCGCGAGCGTCCGCGCGATCCGGGCTGCCCGATCGGCATCGCCGGCCTCGCGCGCGGCGGCCAGGGCCGCGAGCGCGGCCGGCCGCGCCTGCTCGAATGCGCCGGCGAGGAGGAGCGCGCGGACCCGCAGGAACCTGGTCCGATCCCGCAGGTCGGGGTCGTCCGAGATCGCGACCGCCTGCTCGACGACCGTGAGGAAGCGCTCCATCAGCATCGGCTCGCCGCGGAGCTCGGCCCGACCCGCGAGCGCGATCGCGACCGTACCGGCGCGTGCCGCTCGAGGGACCAAAAGGTCATGCGACAGACGGAGCTCCGCGCTGAGCGCGAAGGCTCGCTCAGTGTGATGCGCGAGGATCTCGAGGAACTCGTCGCGCCGGTCTCCCGCCTCGATCTCGAGCGCCTGCGCGAATCGCTCGTGCATCGCCGCGCGATCGAACTTCGAGAGCGATCCGTACGCCACCTCGCGGACCAGAAGATGCTTGAACCGCATGGCGCCAGGACCGCCGGCCCCGCGGTCCTCGAGGATCAGGCCCTTGCGCTCAAGAGCGTCGAGCGCCGCCGGACTTGCGTCCGGATCGAGTGCGCTGACCTCGGCCAGCCCGAAGCGCTCGCCGATGATGCTGGCGAGCTGAAGCGCGCGCTTCTCATCGGGGCCGAGCCGGTCGATGCTCGCCGCCAGGAGCGCGACGATCGTCTCGGGGACCGTGACCGTGGCCGCGCCCGCCGTCGCCCGCCACCGGCCGGCGTCGTACACCACCCGTCCGTCCTCGATCAGCATCCGCAGGAACTCCTCGCAGAACAGCGGATTGCCGTCGGAGCGCGCCGCGATCTGCGCGCGGAGCGATGCCGGAAGGTCGTCGATGTCGAGGAGGCGCGAGATGAGCGTCGATGTCTCCGCTGCGTCGAGGCCTTCGAGCGTCATGGTGGTCGCGTTCGCCCGGCCGACGGACCAGCGCGGGTGCGTTTCGGCCAGCTCTGGCCGTGCCACGCAGATCAGCGCGAGTCGCACGCCGCGCATCCGGTCGAGGATCCCGTCGATGACCTCGACGAGCGCCGGCTCCGCCCACTGCAGGTCGTCGATGACGAGGACCACGGGATGGCCGGCGCCGATCGCTTCGAGGTAGCGACGCAGTGCCCAACCGACCTCGGCGTGCACGCGGCTCGGCGTGACGTCGGGGAGCGCGACCGGCGGCGACTCGAGGCCCAGCAGGACGAGCAATCGCGCGCGAACGAGCGGGAGGTCTGCCGAGCCGGCCAGCGCCGTCGCGAGGTGGGCGTCCAGGTTCGCGAGCGCGGTCGCCCGATCGTCGGTGCCGGCGATCCCGGCCTGCGCGCGGAGGATCTCGATGAGCGGCCAGTAGGTGATGCCCGCACCGTACGGGAGACACCGGCCGCGCAGGATCACGGACTCGTCCCGCAAGCGCGCAAGGCACTCGCCGACGAGCCGTGATTTCCCCACTCCCGGCTCGCCCAGCAGCGTGACGACGTGGACCGCGCGATCGGCCCTCGCCCGTTCGATCGTGTCGAGCAGGAGCTTGAGCTCGCGCTCCCGGCCGACGAGCGCGGCACGCATCGCGGGCAGACCGCGGGCCTGCTCGGGGATCGTGCTCTTCGCCCGCACCGCGGTGAACGCGCGGAGCGGCGTGGCCTTCCCCTTCGCGACGATCGGTTCGTGCGGCCGGTACTCGATCGCGACGCGGGTGAGCTGCTCGGTCAGTGCGCCCACGACCACCTCACCGACCTCGGCGCCTTGTTGGAGGCGCGCGGCGACATTCACGACGTCTCCGGTGACGAGGAACTGGTTGGCCACGCCAGTATCGGCGACCGCCTCGCCGCTGTTGACGCCGACCCGCGCGGCAAGCTCCACGGCGAGCTCGCGATTCAGCTCGGAGAGCTCGTCCCGCATCGCGAGGCCGGCCCGCACGGCGCGCTCGGCATCGTCGTCGTGCACGATCGGCACCCCGAAGACCACCATGACCGCGTCACCGATGAATTTCTCCACTGTGCCGCCGTGTCGCTCGGCGATCGCGCGCATCCGCTCGAAGTACCGAGCCATGGTCGATCGAACGAGCTCGGGGTCGTGCAGATCGCCGAGCGTGGTGGACCCCACGGTGTCGGCGAACAGGATCGACACGAGCTTCCGCTCTTCAGGCACCCGGCGAGTGTACGAATCGCGCTTAGGTCGCCGCCCCCGCGATCACGTGGATCCGCTCGGGACGGACGGCGATCTGCACGGCACCGTCGTACGGCGTCGCGGCACCCGGGTCAGGCTGATCGACGATCCATTCGCGGCCGTCGACCGTGACCCAGTAGCGCATGAGGTCCCCGAGGAATGCCTTCCGAGCGACGGTGCCCGGCACCATCACCTGCCCCTCGCCCGCGGCGCCGGCCGAGCGAAGCGCGAGGCTCTCCGGCCGGATGCACAGCTGCACCTGCGCGCCGGTCGCGAGCGAGAGGCCCTCGGGTGTCCGCACCGGTGCGGTCGTCGATCCGACGGAGACGATCGCCGTGGCGCCATTCACCTCACGCACGGTCGACGGCACGAGATTCACCGCGCCGACGAAGTCAGCGAGGAACGCCGTGCGGGGGTGGTAGTAGATCTCCCAGGGCACGCCGGCCTGCTCGACCTTGCCCGCGTTCATCACCGCGACCCAGTCGGAGAGCGACAGGGCCTCGTCTTGATCGTGGGTCACGTACACGAACGTCATGTTCAGTCGCCGCTGCAGCGCCCGGAGCTCCCACCGCAGCGATTCGCGAAGCTTCGCATCGAGGTTGGAGAGCGGCTCGTCGAGCAGCAGGATCTCCGGCTCGACGACGAGCGCGCGGGCGACGGCGACGCGCTGCTGCTGCCCGCCCGACAGCTGGTTCGGTTGGCGATCGCCGAGACCCGCGAGACCGACGAACTTCAGGGTCTCATCGACCTTCGTCGCGATGTCGGCCTTGCTCTTGTGCTGCAGGCGCAGCCCGTACCCGACGTTGTCGCGCACGCTCATGTGTGGGAAGAGCGCGTAATCCTGGAACACCATCGCGGCACCACGCTTGTGCGCCGGCAGATTGTTGATCCGCCGGCCGGCGAGCTCGATGTCGCCCGCATCCGGCTCGTAGAAGCCGGCGATCATCCGCAGGGTCGTGGTCTTGCCGCAGCCGGACGGGCCGAGCAGGGTCGCGAACGAGCCGCGGGGCACGTCGAACGACACGTCGTCGACCGCGGCCGCGGCGCCGAAGCGCTTGGTGACGTGCGTCAGCCGGAGGTGCGCTGCGTCAGCCACTGCGGAATCCGGTCACAGCCAGGCGCCCGCCGAGCCGGCCGATGACGATGAGCACGATGACCGCCATCCCGACGTCGCCGACGGTGAATGCGGCCGCGCCGCCCCAATCGAAGTCGTTCACCAGCTGGAAGATCGTGATGGTCGCGGTGGTCGAGCGCGGCGTGAACAGGAAGATGACGACCGACAGCGTGGTCACCGCGCGCACGAACGTGGTCACGAACCCGACCTGGATCGACCCGCCGAGCATCGGCACGAGCACGTCGCGGAAACCGCGGAGGCTCGAGGCGCCAAGGCTGGTCGCCGCCTCGTCGATCGACTTGTCGATCTGCCGGAGCCCCACGACGACCGCCTGGTAGGCCACCGGGATGTTCCAGAAGAGCAGCGCGATGACGATGAGCTCCGCCCGGAGATCGCGCTGGCCGAGGAACTCCGCGAGCTGATCGGACCAGGGCTGGTTGAACGCGGCGAGGTAGCCGATCCCGAAGAAGATCCCGGGGATCGCCGCGGGCATGATCAGGAGGAAGTCGAAGATCTTTCGCCCGGGCCAGGTGCCGCGCTGCACCACGAAGGCGCTGAACAGCGCGAAGATCGAGCCGCCGACGGCCGCGAGCATGCTGAAGACGAACGAGTTCTGGAGCGACGCCGCGTGCGCCGAGAGGTAATCGAAGTGCACCAGCGTGAACGAGAGGTTCGTCGGGAAGTAAAGCGTGAGCGCGCTGACGATGAGCGTGCCGTACACGAGCAGGATCAGGCCGGCGAGCGCGAGACACGCGGCGAAGCACGCGCGCGTGAGCGCCGGCGGGACCGGCGGCCGCGGCATCGACGAGGCCTTCCCGCCGACGGTCACGAAGGAGCGGCCGCGATCGAGGCTCGTCTTGGCGACGTACAGGGACAGGGCCAGGAGCAGCAGGATCGTGCTCACCGCCGCGGCCCCGGTGAAGTCACCGAAGGCTTCGATGAGCGAATACGCCTGCGTCGGCAGGACGTTGAAACCGCCGCCGATGAGCTGCGGGTTGCCGAAGTCCTCGAGCACGTAGATCGCGGTCGTGAGGATCGCGGCGCCGAGCCCCGGACCCGACAGCGGCAGCGTGATCGAGCGGAACACGCTCCATGGACCCGCGCCGAGATTGCGCGCGGCTTGCTCGAGCCGCGCGTCGCTCCGGGAGAGGACGTCGGCGATGAGCTGGTAGGCGAACGGGAAGAACGCGATCGTCTGGACACCCCAGACGCCGAGGAGGCCGAACACGCTCGGTGACTGACCGAAGACGCCGTACGAGACGATCCCGCGCGGACCGAACAGCAGGATGTACACGGCGGCGACGACGAACGGCGGCGAGAGCAGCGGCAGGATGCCGATGACGCGGAAGAACGGCTTCCACCGCATCGGCGTGTAGACCATCGCGTACGCGAACACGAACCCGAGCACGACCGCCGTCGTCGTGGAGAGTCCGGTGACCTTCAGGGAGTTGATGAGCGGATTGACCCAGGTGCCACCGCTGAGGAAGCTCACGTAGCCGTCCGGTCCCGGCACGAGCACGACCTGGATCTGGGGATACACGATGAACGCGAGCACCAGGGCGATGGCAGCAAGCAGCGCGAGCAGGAGGACCGGCTCGCGCTGCAGGCTGCGCATCGTCTATGTGCTGATGTGGGGTACCGCTAGGTCCGGCCTACCGTCGTCTGCCACAGCTTGAGCATGCGGTCCTTGTTGTCGGTCGCCCACTGGCGGTCATAGGCCACGAGCTTGACGTCGGAGAGCGCCGGGGCACCCGGTGCCGGCGCGACGCTCGGATTCGTCGAGCCGCGGTTGCTGAGCTTCACGTTGAGCGCGCCCGCCTCGGGCGTGAGCGTCCAGTCGACGAACGCCTGCGCGAGCGGCAGGTTCTTGGAGCCCTTCACGATCGAGATCGCACCGACCTCGAAGCCGGTGTCCGGCGGGACGGTGAGGTCGATCCCCGGGTTCTTCGCCTTCTCGGTGAGGATGTCGTGGACGAAGTTCGGGTTCCCGACGTATTGGCCCTGGGAGACGGCGCCGATCGCGCCGGGTCCGGTGCCGATGTAGTCGGCGATGTTCGCGTGGAGCGCCTTCATGAAGGTCATCGTCTTCGCCTCATCCTTGCCGAGGCGGAAGTACTGGGTGGCCATGAAGATGTAGCCGCCACCGGTCTTCACCGGGTCGCCCATGCAGAGCTTGCCCTTCCAGGCCGGGTCGAGCAGGTCATCCCAGGTCGCCGGTTTCTTGCCCCCGACCTCCTTGTTGAGCCGGTCGGTGTTCCAGACGAAGCCGATGATGCCGGTGTACCAGCCGGTCCAGAAGCCGTTGACGTCCTTGAACTCCGGCTTGAGCACGGCGGCGTTCGGCGACACGTACTTCTCGAGCAGCCCTTCCTTGCCGAGCGGGTCGTGGAACTCGCTCGAGCCGCCGATGAACACATCGGCCTTCGGCGACGCCTTCTCCGCGCGGATGCGGGTCTGCAGGTCGCCGGCCGCCGCGAGCGGCAGCAGGTCGATGTTCGAGCCCGGGTAGGCGGCCTTGAACGCCGCGCTGAACTGGTTGTTCGTCGTCTCGTTCAGCGCGGAGTACACGGTGATCGTGCCGGTCGGCTTGGCGACCGTCGTCGCGAGTGCCTTTGTCGCCGCCGCGGTGGTCGCGACCGCGGTGGTGCCGGCCCCGCCGCCGCACGCGGCGAGCGCCGCCGCGGACGCGCCGAGACCCATGACCTTCAGGAACTTGCGCCGGTCGTAGCCCTGTGTAACTTCCAACCCGATCCTCCCAATGCGCTCCGCGAAGCGGTGAGCATAGCCCCGGGTATGCGGACGGAGGGTGATGCGGTACTGAAACGTCGGCCACATATGCTCGCCCGCGTGGTCGACCTCGCGATCCTGATCGCGCTCGCCGCGGGCGCGTTCGCGGGCTGGCGGAAGGGCTTCATCGTCCCGCTGGTCGTGCAGGCCGGCGCGCTCCTGAGCCTGGCGGCCATCTACGCGGGCCCGTTGCAGGGGACCGTTCCCTCCGGCGCCACCGGCCTCGGGCTCGGGATCGGTGCGGTCGTGCTGGGGAGCTCGATCCTCGGCGCCGTGGGCGGCATGTTCGTCAAGCTCATCTACCGGTTCGGCGTGCTGCAACGGATGGACAAGGTCGCGGGCGTCCCGCTCGGCGCCGCCACTGCGGCGATCAGCCTGTACGTCGCGCTCGTCGGCGTCATCGCGGTCGACGGCTGGCTCGGGCCCCTGCATGGCGGCGCCGCGATCGGTCCGCAGCAGCTCGCGGCGGTGCAGGCGCTCGCGGCCACGAACCCCGCCCTCGGCACGCTCGCCGATCCGACCACGCTCAACGAGATCACCCTGGCCGCGGCCAAAGCACCGATCCCCGCCGATCAGCTCGCGAAGTACGACGCCGCACTCGGGTTCTACGAGACCTCGGTCCGCCCCGCGCTGCTGTCGAGCAAGCTCGCGCCCGCGCTGCTCGCATTCGGCGAGAAGCTGCCCGTCATCGGCCATCACGTCGCCTTCCCGACGAAGTAGCCGGCTGCATGCAATCTGCATGCTATGATCGGGAGGTGAAAGCGAAGCGCACCGACCTCCAGATCCGCGGGATCCCGGTGAAGACGCGCGACGCCCTCCGGCGCAAGACCGAGTCGAAGGGGGTCTCGATGAGCCAGTACCTGATCGACCTCATCCAGCGCGACGTGGAGAGGATGCCGCTCGAGGAGTGGCTCGCGACCGTGCGCAAGGATCCGCCAGTGGAACTCGGCAGGTCCGCCGCTGATGTCCTGAAGGAGGTCCGCGACGAGAGAGACGCGCATTGGGACGAGCTCTGGGGGCTCGACGAGCCGCGCCAGCGTTGATCGTCATCGATGCTTTGGCCGCCGTAGAGGTCTTACTTGGGTCGCAGGCGGGTCGGGAAGCGGAGACGGCTCTGATGGAGTCTCGACCCGTGATCGCGCCGGCGCACTTCGACGCCGAGGTCTACGGCACGCTGCGCCGGCTCTACCTTCAGGGCATCATCGACCGAGACCGTCTTCGAACGGCGGTCGATCGACTCGAGCGATTCGACGCCGAGCGAGCCGAGATCGTTTCGCTGCTGCCGAACGTCGTCGGTCTCGCCGATGTCATCGGGGCGCACGACGTCTTCTACGTCCTACTCGCGATCAGTCGCCGGTGCCGGCTGCTCACCTGCGATCTCGGCCTTGGGCGCGCAGCGAGGCGTCTCGGGGTCGAGGTGATCGCGATCGACCGTGGCCGCCCCAGCTGACGACAGGCCGGCGCGCGGTTGCCGTGCCGCGTGCCACACGAGTCAGGCGGCGATGACGGTACGATCGAGGGCACCGATGACACTCAAGCTGCCGCGGAACGCGGTGGTCGTTCTCGTCGCCTGCGCCGTCACCTTCAGTGCGTGCGGCGGCGGATCGACGCCCAGCGCATCCGCCTCTCCCAGCGCCGTCGCTGTCGTGACGCAGGCCCCGACCGCGACGCCCGCGCCAACACCGTCCCCCACGCCGACACCGAGGTTCTGGCCGCTCACCGGCCTGCCCGCGGCCGCGGATGCCGCGCTCACCCGCCGACCGTTGAACATCCGCCTGCCGAATGACCCGAACGCGCGTCCGCAGTTCGGCCTCAACAAGGCCGACCTCGTGTTCGAGCTGATCGTCGAGGGCGGGGTGACCCGGTTCGCCGCGATCTTCCATTCGAAGGACGCCGACGTCGTCGGCCCCGTGCGGAGCTACCGGTGGAGCGACCTGCACATCACGCAGCTGCTGCGCGGCGCGCTCGTGGCGTCGGGAGCGACGATCGAAGAGCGCGACGCGGTCACGCAGTCGATCAAGGTCGGCAACATGCTGTCGGTCGATGCGGACCGGGACGCGAAGCCGTACTACCGCGTCACGTTCCGGAACGCGCCGAACAACCTGTTCACCGGCACGCCCGCGGACCGTGAGGCGGTCGCGCGCGCGGGCGGATCGGCCCCGGTCGATGTGCCCGCGCTCGCGTTCCTCGCGCCAGGTAACACCGACCAGGCGGCCGGCGGCTTCACCGCCGCGCGGCCGGCGACCACGGTCACCGTGCCGTTCCAGGGCGTGTGGGCCACGACCTTCACCTGGAATGCCGCGGCGAACGGGTACCGCCGCTCGCAGAACGGCACGCAGACCACCGATGGCGACGGGAGCGGGCCGATCCTCGCGAAGAACGTGATCGTGATGACGACCGACATCTTTCAGACCGCGGTCATCGAGGACAACCTGGGGTCGCACGGCCTGGACTACCGGATGACCGGCGGCGGCCCGGCCTCGGTGTTCCGCGACGGGCTGCGGATCGACGGGACCTGGAAGCGCGACGGGGTGCTCGATCAGTTCACCTTCTGGGACGCCTCGGGCACCCAGTTGCTGCTCGAGCCGGGTCAAACCTGGATCCATTTCATCTATCCGACGTGGAGCGTGACGAGCACGCCCTAAGGTCGTTCTGTCACGTAGGAGTGGAGGGGTCGATTCGGTGAAGCGAGCGCTGTCCATCGCCAACGTCGTCGCATTGGTGCTCGCGATGCTTCTGTCGTCCGTTACATCCGCGCGGCCGGCCGCCGCGGACACCGCGACATGCACGTCCTCGGTCGGCGCCGGCATCCCGGCGCCCTCGAGCCCGCCGCTCGCGGGGATCCCCGGCTTCCACGCCGGCTGGTACGGGCAGTCGGGGTACATGAGCCTCTGCCCAGGCGACAGCCGCGTCGCGACCGTCGCCTTCTACAACACCGGCTCGCGCGGCTGGGTGGCCTCGCAGATGGGCGAGGCCGCGCTGCTCGGCACGAACGGACCCGAGCCGGGCACCGATCAGCCGAGCATCCTCGGCGGCGACGGCACGAACGGCAGCGCGAACACGCAGTGGCCGCGCTACGACCGCGTCGCGATCCAGCCCGCCGCGTACGTCGGCCCGGGCCAGGTCGCGTGGTTCCAGTTCACGGTGAAAGCCCCGGTGACCCCCGGCGTCTACGTCGTCGGCCTCCGCCCGGTGATCGAGGGCGCGCAGTGGATGGAGGACATCGGTGTGTTCTGGGTCGTCTGGGTGAAGAATCCCGACGGCACCATGCCACCGCCCTCATACCGACCCGCCTGCACGACCTGCTGGCCGCT
Source organism: Candidatus Limnocylindria bacterium (assembly GCA_036564905.1). Classification (GTDB taxonomy): domain Bacteria; phylum Chloroflexota; class Limnocylindria; order P2-11E; family P2-11E; genus UBA4735. The sequence goes on along the minus strand of DATCOD010000113.1, from coordinate 11,967 downwards.
CAATGGCCTCCAGCTGGCGCCGGGCCAGCCGAACGTCACGCGTCGCGCGCTGAACGTGCGGATCGACGACGCGCCCGCGGCGCGCCCGCACACCGGCATCGCGCAGGCGGACATCATCTTCGAGACGCTCGTCGAGGCCGACATCACGCGGTACGAGGCGATCTTCCATTCGCAGGATCCGGCGAAGATCGGGTCGGTCCGCTCGGCGCGGCTGTCGGACCGCGAGATCACGCCGATGGTGCGGGGCGCGCTCGCGTTCTCCGGCGCGACGACGGAGGAGACGAAGTTCATCCAGGAGGACGCTGCGGCGGGCAAGTACATCGACCTCAATGCGAACTGGAGCTACTCCGCTGCCGCGTACTTCCGCGTTCAGTACGACGACGCGGGCAACCCACGGGTCGGCCCGTACAACGAGTACACGACCTCGAACCTCCTTCGTGAGGCGACGAACCGAGCCGGCGGCGGCGGCGCCGTCGACATCCCGACCTGGGGCTTCCTCGACTCGGTGAATCACATCGGCTGGGCCGGTGGCTTCTACGGCAGCACCTTCGCGAACAACATCACGATCCCGTACCAGCACCAGAACGAGGTGCACTACGTCTACGACGCGGCGAGCCGAACGTACGCTCGCTACCAGTACGACCCGAACTTCAGCACCTACGTCCGCGAGGTGGACGCGCTCACGAACACGCCGATCGCGGCTCGGAACATCGTCGTGGTCTTCACCGACGTGGTCACCACGTCGATCGTCGAGGATTCCCTCGGCTCCCTCGGGGTGAATATGCGGACCGGTGGGACTGGTCGCGTCTCGATCTTCCGTGACGGCCGTCGTCAGGATGGCGTCTGGTCCCGGAGCACCGTATTCGACCCATGGCTCTTCGTCAGCGATACCGGTGAGCGGATCCTCCTGTCGCCGGGGCAGACGTGGGTGCACATGATCCCCTCGACCTGGACGGTGCCGAGCAACTAGGTTCGCGCAGCCTGACTACGCGAACATCCGCTCTTCGTACGGTACGTCGCCTACGGCCGTGCGCTTCGACGTTCCTGCCAACAGGAAGTCGGCCATCGCAAGACCCATCTCCGCGGCGATGTCCATGTCCACGTACTTGTAGAGGCCCTGTCGGCCCCCGGTGACCAACGTGTCGAAGCGCAGCAGCTCGTCGGAGATCGCGTCGATGGCCTTCTCGTAGCCGACCATGTACACGGGATACCCGCAGGTCGAGCGCAACGCGACCGCCTCGAGCAGCTCATCCTCCTTCACGAAGTGTTCGGCGGCGAGCTCCTTGGCGCAGCGCAGGCCGAGCTCCCAGGGATCCGCGGTCCAAATGTCATCGCCCACCGCGCAGGTGATGTCGCACAGCAGGACCGTCTCTTCGGGGCCACAGATCTCGGTGCCTCCGTAGTTGCGCGTTTCGGACAGCCGGTTGAATGTCTTGTCCTGGAAGTAGATCGACATCGCGGGGAGCGCCTGCGGCCGGGCGAAGCGCAATCCGAGGATCGTGATCGCGCGGAAACGCAGCTGGTCCGCCGCGGCCTGCGCCTCGCTCGAGACGGAGGAGCCGAGGAGCTTGACGAGCGCGGGCAGCGGGATCGTATTCACGATCCGATCGCACTCGATGCGCTGCTCGGGCCCGGTGAACTCGAATGGCCGGACCCCTGACTCGGTCCCCGACGACATCGTGCACGCCTGCGTGCCGTTCGCGGTGGACGCGACCGGGCGGTAGCGGACCGCCACCACGCGATCGCCCGCGGTCTCGATGGCCGTCACGAGGGTGCCGGTCGATACGCGATTGCGGGTGTCCGCCGTCCGGATGCGCTCGGCCATCCGCTCGCTGATGAGGCCGGCGCCTTTGGGCGGGTAGTAGAGCTCGACGACGAGCGGTGCGTACTTGTGCTCGCCCTCGGTGATCTTGTCCAAGCCCTTGCGGAACGACGAGACGGCGACCTTCCAGAGATTGATCTGCGGGATGCGGTGCTGAGCGAACGACGCGGCCAGCTGTGACGGGGGCATTCCCCAGACCTTCGCGGTGTACGGACCGAAGAACAGGTCATACAGCGTGCGGCCCATCCCCTGGAGGACCCAATCTTCCGCTGACACGATCCGGCGTGGCCGGAAGCGCCGGCGCAGCACCTCGATGAAGTAGTCGACGAACGCTCGGGCGGCGAGCAGTGGGGACATGCTCCGGGCGAGGTCCGTCGCTTCGAGCGGGTACTTGTAGTACGTGCCGCGGAACTTGATCCGGACGTTCTTGTGGCGCGCCGGGAACCCATCGTGCGCGATCTCCTTGAACAGATCGAGGACGCGCTGGTTGCGCGCGTGGTACGCGTGCGGGCCGAAGTCGTATCCGGCGCCGGTGGCGCCCCGCAGGGTCGTCGCGAGGCCGCCGAGAAAGTGCTGGGCCTCCAGCACCGTGACCTGTTCCCCCTTTTCCGCCAGGGAGAGGCCCGCGGCCAGTCCGCAGATGCCGCCGCCCAGTACGACCGTGTGCCCCATCCGTGACGTCTCCTCGAAGATGCGCTCAGCCAGCCTAGGCAAAGCCGATCGACGGCGTGCTACGGGAGCTTGTACAGCCGCAGGTTGTTGGCGACGCGCGTCCCGGAGGCGACGTCCCGCGTCACGGTCGTGCCGATCACCACCGCCGCGTTGTCCCCGATCCGTATCCCGCTCGAGATGACGGCTCCGGGACCGATCCAGACCTCGTCGCCGATCTCCGCGCTCCCCGCGATCGTGACGCCCGCCGTGATCAGCGTGCGCTCGCCGATCCGGACGTTGTGAGCGACGTGGACCAGATTGTCGAGCTTCGTGTCGGCCCCGATGCGCGTGGGCTCGCGAAAGACGCTGCGGTCGACGGTGCAGTTGGCCTGGATCTCGACGCGATCGCCGATCCAGACCGAACCCGCATGCGGGACCGCCGATACGCCGTCGTAGCGGTGCTCCGCTCGCGCGGCCCGGCCCTGCCGCATCGCGGCGCCCTTGAATTCGAAGCCCTCCGCGCCGAGCACGGCACCGGAGCGCACGATGACGCCGGCTCCGAGGACGACGCGCTCGTGGATCGTGACGTTCGGCTCGACGACGCATCCCGGGCCGATCGTCACGTTGCGCGGCGCGAGCCAGGCATCGGGGCTGATCCGCGCGCTCGCATCGATGCGCGCGGGCACGTCCGTCCAGTAGAAGCCGGCGGAGGCGAGCTGGGCGTGCAGACGGAAGAACGTCCGCTCCGGATCGTCGGCGACCGCGAGGGCGACCGCGGGATCGACGGCGGCGGCCGCCTCGGCCGTCGTCACGATGGCTGCCGCCTTCCGCGCGGTCAGCGCGGCGATGTGCGTCGCATCGACCGCATACGACAACCGGTCCGGTCCCGCGCGCGAACCGAGGCTGAGATCGGAGAACTCGCCATCGCGAACGACCTGCCAGCCGAGGTCCCGAGCTTCGCTCAATCGCACGGTCGGGACTGTATTAGATGAGCCACTAGGCTGGTTCGGCATGGACGCGTCGCTCGGTGGCATCGGGCCGTACCTGACCGAGCGGCCATCGTTCTGCTTCACGACGGACATCGAATGGGCCCCGGAGTGGGCGATCGAGGATCTCTTCGCGCTGGCTGACGCCTATGAGATCCGGCTCACTCCGTTCCTCACGCACCGGTCCGAGTACCTCTGGCGCCGATTCGGTGGGGCGCGGGCCTCGGCCGCGGGGGTCCACCCGAACTTCCTCCCCGGCAGCACCCACGGCGAGTCGGTCGGCGCGGTCATCGACCACGTCGCGCGGCTGTGGCCGGCGGCGCGGGCCTTCAGGTCACACTGCTTCTACGACGAGACCCGTATGAACCGGAAGATGGCCGACCGCGGGTTCCGGTACGACTCCAACCTGTGCGCATTCCTGCAGACCGGGCTGGTGCCGCTGCGTACCGCGACGCGGATCATCCGGTTCCCGGTGTTCTGGGAAGACGACGTGCATTCCGGCTTCGGCCTGCCGTGGACGATCGAGGCGATCGACGAGGAGCTGCGCTCGCCCGGGCTCAAGATCTTCAACGTGCACCCGCCGCGCGTCGCGCTCAACATCGCGGACGAGGAGTTCTACGAGTCCCGACGATCGCTGTTCCGCGAGACGGCGCTGGATCCCGCCGCGCATGCCTCTGTCGGCGCGGGGACCCGGACCTTTCTCGAGAGCCTCTTTGCGTACGCCCGGACGATGGGCCATCCGGTGGTGACCCTTGAAGAGCTGTACGAGCAGGCCCTGAGCCGCGGAGTGCCGCGTGCTGAGAGCGTTTAGCGTGCCGAACTTCGTAGGATGAAGCTCTGATGCGAGTGGCCGCGATCCAGGCGTTCGATCATTACCTGCCCGAGAAGCGTCTGACGAACGACGACCTTGCGGCGTTGTATCCCAACTGGAGCGCGGACAAGATCTTCCAGAAGACGGGCATCAAGGAACGGCGCGTCGTGGCCGACGGCCAGACCGCGGCGGATCTGGGCTTCTGCGCCGCGGAGGCGCTGCTGCGGAAGACCGGCTTCGACCGAGAGACGATCGACCTCCTCCTCTACTGCACCCAGAGCCCGGACCACTTCCTGCCGACCACCGCGTGCATCCTGCAGGACCGCCTCAAGCTGCCGATCGGCGTGGCGGCCTTCGACTACAACCTGGGCTGTTCCGCGTTCCCCTACGGCCTGGCGATCGCCCGGTCGATGATCGAGGGTGGCATCGCGAGCAACGCGCTCCTGGTGATGGGCGAGACGTATTCGCGGTACATCCATCCGATGGACAAGAGCGTGCGCACGCTCTTTGGCGATGCCGGCAGCGCGACGCTGATCACCGCCGTCGAGCGGGACGCGCCGACGCTCGGGCCATTCGTGCTCGGCACCGACGGGACCGGCGCGCGGAACCTCATCGTCCCTCGTGGAGGGATGCGTGCGCCGCTGGGGGGCGAGCCGCTGCCGGAAACGACGGACGAGAGCGGGAATGTGCGCACCGACGCCAACCTGTACATGAACGGTCCGGCCATCCTCGAGTTCACGATCCGCCGGGTCCCGGCGGTCGTGAAGGAGCTCTTGGCGAAGGCCGGCCTGACGATGGACGACATCCAGCACGTGGTGCTGCACCAGGCCAACGAATACATGTTGACGTTCTTGAAGAAGCAGCTGAAGGTGCCCGATGAGAAATTCGCCGTCCACTTCGCCGACTGCGGGAACACGGTCTCGTCAACGATCCCGATCGTGCTCCAGCATCTCGTCGACAGTGGCCGGCTTGCGAGCGGCGATCGCATCATGACCGTCGGCTTCGGCGTGGGCTACTCGTGGGGCGCGAATCTCATCACCTGGAGCCCTGGCGCATGACGCGTACGGAGTTCATCGACGGCTTGCGCCGGACATTGGAGTGGCCGGAGCTGTCGGAAGATACCGAGCTCAAGGGCAATGAGCGCTGGGACTCGCTCGCGCAGGTCGACGTCGTGATGTTCGCCCAGGACGAATTGGGGCAGACGCTCTCGACCGTGGACCTGCAATCCGCCCGTACCATGCGCGACGTGCTCCGGCTCGTCGAGGGCCAGCTCGCCGCGGGCTAGCATTCCCGGCATGCGCGATACGGGTCCCGCGGCGACCACAGGCCGGGCCGCGACCAGTGAGCGCCGCCCACTCACGGTCCTCTTCGCCGACATCGCCGGCTCGACCGCGATCGCCGAGAAGCTCGACCCCGAGGACTGGACGGTCCTCGTCCAGCGCGCCTTCGGCCGGCTCAACGAGATCGCCGCGCGCTACGACGGCACGGTCGCCCGGCTCATGGGCGACGGGGTACTCGTGTTCTTCGGCGCGCCGGTAGCGCACGAGGACGACCCCGAGCGCGCGGTGCGCTGCGGCCTCGACATGGTCCGCGAGATCGCGACCCTTGGCCCGGACGCGCATGAGGATGACGTGCCGCTCCAGGTGCGGGTCGGCATCAACACCGGGCCGGTCGTGGTCGGCATGGTCGGGAGCGACGTCGCGCGCGAGTACACGGCGATGGGCGACGCGGTGAACATCGCCGCGCGGATGCAGACCGCGGCGCCGCCCGGCGGCGTGATGATCACGGCGGCAACGCACAAGTTCGTCGCGCCGCTCGTCGACGCGATCGACGCCGGCCGCCTCGAGCTCAAGGGCAAGGCCGAAGCGGTCCACGGCTACCAGGTCACCGGTCTGCGCCGCGGCGCCGTGAGCGCACGCGGCCTCGGCGACGACGTGCACTCGGCGATGATCGGCCGCGACGCGCAGCTCGGGCGGCTGCGTGACGCGTTCGCGATCGTCCGTGCGCGCCAGGGCCGCGTCGCCTCGATCCTCGGCGAGCCAGGCATCGGGAAGAGCCGGCTGCTTGCCGAGCTGCGTGCACACGTCACGGCCTCGGACCTGAACGCACAGTGGATCGAGGCGCGCTGCCTCTCGTACGGCCGCTCGCTCCCACACCACCTCATCGTCGACCTCGTCCGATCGAGCGTCGGCGTGGCGCCGACCGCCGATGAGCCCGAGCTCCGCGGCGCGCTCGAACGGCAGACGAAGGCGCTGTTCGGCGACGCGTGGGAGGATCCGTACACCTATCTCGGCCACCTCCTCTCGATCCAGCTCACGCCCCAGGCCCGCAGCCGGGTCGCGGCCATCGAGTTCGAAGCCATGAAGCGATACACGGCGTCCATCGTCGGGATCGTGCGCGCGCTGACCGTGAACGGTCCGGTCGTCGTCGCGCTCGAGGACCTCCACTGGGCGGACGGGCCATCGATCGATCTGCTCCTCGCGATCCTGCCGCTCGCGAACGAGCTCCCGCTGTTCGTCGTCGCGACATCGCGGTTCGATCGCGAGAGCGAAGGCTGGCGGCTCATCTCCGGCGTGCGGGACCAGTTCGGCGACGCCCTCCTCGAGATCAAGCTCGATCCGTTGTCCGCCGACGAATCGCGGACGCTTGTCGCGAACCTCCTGCACATCGAGTCGTTGCCGCAGCAGACGCGTGATCACATCCTCACGAAGGCCGAGGGCAATCCCTTCTTCGTCGAAGAGGTGATCCGGATGCTCATCGACCGCGGCGCGATCGAGCGCCGCGACGATCGCTGGATCGCGACCGCCCAGGTCGCCGACGTCGAGATCCCGGACACGCTGCAGGGACTGCTCCTCGCCCGTATCGACCGCCTGCCGCCGGAAAGCAAGCGCACGCTGCGTGTCGCCGCGGTGATCGGGCGGCAGTTCGGCGTGGCGATGCTCGAGCGGCTCCTCGAGGCGAAGACCGGATGACCACCTGGACGGAGCTGAACACCCTCGAACAGAGTGGCCTCGTGCAGGTCGCAGCGCTCGAGCCGGAGCTCGAGTACCTGTTCCGGCACGCGCTCGTGCAGGACGCCGCGTACAGCTCGCTTCTCAAGCAGGACCGCCGAACACTGCACAAGGTCGCGGCCGACACGCTGCTCGCGCTGTATCCGGAGCGGCGGCGCGAGCTCGCGGCCGTCATCGCGCTGCACTTCGAGCGCGCCGGCGACGCTGCGGCGGCGGCGGAGCACCTTGTTGTCGCGGGCGAGCACGCGCTCGAGCGGTTCGCGAACCGCGATGCACTCGCGCTCTTCGACCGCGCTAACGCGAGCCTCGGACCCGACGATCCGCGCGTCGACCTCCGGCTGCGCGCGGCGCTCGGTGCCGCGAAGGCGGGATGGACCTTCACCGATCCGGCGGCGACCATCGGACGGCTCGAGCGGATTGCGGCCGTCGGCGAGCCACACGGAGACCCGAAGCTCCTCGGCGACATGTACTTCTGGATCGCGTTCATTCGCAGGCTCCGCGGCGAAAACTCGGAGTCGAGCCCAGCGCTCAAGCGCGCGGTCGACCGCGCCGCGGAGATCGGGACGGCGCGCGGGGATCCCCTCGCGCAGGCCATCCCCAACGCGTTCATGGCCATCGGCATGATCGTCGCCGGCCAGCTGCGCGGCGGCGCTCGGATGCTCGAGACCGCGCTTGAGGTCATCGTGGACCGAGGTGACCCGGTGTCGGCCGCGATCCTCGGCGGGCTCCTGACGATGGCGAACTCACGGCTCGGCGAGTTCGCCGACGCGGAGCGCTCGCTTGCGTTAGCGGCCCGGCTCGCGGCCGGCGGCGATCCGATCGCGGCGCTGGACGTCGACATCGCGCGGAGTGGGATCCTCTTGGAGCGCGGCGACTTCGCAGCCAGCGGGACGCTCGGCGCGACGTGCGCGGCGCGGTCCGAGGAGCTCGGCGCTGTCGCGTGCGCCGTGAGCTCGAATGTGATCACCGGAGCCGCCCATCTCGCGCAGTTCGACGCCGCGGGCGCGAAGGCGCCGCTCGAGCGCGGCGAGGAGCTTGCCCACGTCTCGAGCATGGCCGCCCTCCAGACGCTCGCCGAAGGGATGCTCGGGTCGGTCCGCGCGCAGCTCGGCGACGCCCCCGCAGGCACCGCCGGCTGGAACCTCGCTCTCGAGCACGCGAGCGCGATGCACGACCGGTACGGCGAGGCGATGACCCTCTGGATGCGCGGTGGCACGCGCGCGCAGGCGACACCGCCTGACAACGCGGCGGCGCTCGCGGACCTCGACACCGCGACGACGCTGTTCGAGGAGATGGAGGCGCGGCCGTCGTTGGCGCGCTCGCTCCGTGACCGCGCGCAGGTCCTCCGCGCGCTCGGCCGCGCCGCGGATGCGGACACCGCCGATCAGCGCTCGCGCGCGATCGGTCTCGACCTCGAGTTGAAGGACTTCGCGCCGTAGCCCCATCCGCGGACGCGCCGCGCATCTTCACCGAGATCGGGCGCACCTACGACCGTGTCGCGACGGTCCTCTCGTTCGGTCAGGATCCCAGGTGGCGTCGCGCGCTCGTCGCGGCGGTGGGCGCGAAGCCCGGCGAGCTCGTCCTCGATGTCGCGACCGGGACCGGTCTCGTCGCCCGGGCATTGCGCGGGCGGTACGCCTGCCGCGTCGTCGGCCTGGATCAGAGCGCCGACATGCTCGCCGCCGCGCGCGATCGCGATGGCCTGTTCGCGGGCCTGGTCCGCGGCCGCGCGGAGCGGCTCCCCTTCGGTGATGCGTCGTTCGATCACGTCACGTTCACATACCTGCTCCGCTACGTCGACGATCCCGCGGCAACGCTCCGCGAGCTCGCGCGCGTCCTGCGACCCGGCGGACGCCTCGCGACGCTCGAGTTCGGCGTGCCGCGTGGCCCGGCCTACCCGCTCTGGTGGCTGTACACGCGTGTCGGCCTGCCGCTCGCCGGCTGGGTCGTGTCAGCGCGCTGGCGCGACGTCGGCGCGTTCCTCGGCCCGAGCATCGACGGCTTCTACCGCCGGCATCCGCAGGAACGCATCGACCGCTACTGGCGCGACGCGGGCCTGGCCGACCTGCAGGTGCGCCGGATGAGCCTCGGCGGCGGGACCGTGATGAGCGCGACGCGGACGTCGTTCGTATCGACGGCAGTGGATCACCCATCGCTCGGGGCCTCCTTCTACGCGCTCCGCCCCGGCGGCTGGCGCGACTACTGGACGCTGCTCCATCCCCCGTACACGCTGTGGCTCCTGTCGAACGCGCTCCTCGGCGCGGCGGTCGCGCCGGCGCCGGATCCGCGGATCGTCGCGGGCGGGCTCCTCGCGTTCGGGCTCGCGGTCGGCGTCGCGGCGCACTCGTTCGACGAGCTCCGCGGCCGGCCGCTCTCGACCCTGATCCCGTCGCGTGTCCTGATCGCCCTCGGCGCCGTCGGCCTCGCCGGCGCGATCGCGCTCGGGATCGCGGCGCTGCCGCTCGTCGGCGCCGGGCTGCTCGCGTTCGTCGTCGCCGGCGCGGTGCTCGTCATCGGCTACGCGTTCGAGGCGCCGGTCATCCACTCGGATCTGGGCTTCGGCCTCGCCTGGGGCGCGTTCCCCGCGCTGACCCTCGCGTACGCCACGGGCGCGGGCGCGCTTCCGGCGGTGACGGTCGCCGCGGGCGCCGCGTTCCTCAGCCTCGTCCAGCGCCGTCTTTCCACGCGCGTGCGCGCGATCCGGCGCACGGCCACGAGCGTCGCCGGTGAGATCCGGTACCGCGACGGCTCACGCGAGCCGATCGACGCGCGGTCGCTCATCGCGGCGCCGGAGGCGGGACTGCGCTTGTTGTGGCCGGCGATCGGACTGCTCGCGCTCGGGGTCCTGCTCTCGCGCTGGCTGTGAGGGCCTCTCCGGTCACGCGCCCGTGCGGAACGGACGCGGGATGAGCATCGGGACCCGTCGCGCGTACGCGTCGTACGCCGGACCGAGCTGCTCGCGTAGGAGCCGCTCTTCCGCCGCCGCGCGGAGATAGAGCGCCGGGAACGACACGAGGACCGTGCCCGCGATGAGCACGAGGTTCCCGGTCGCGAGGCACGCGCCGATGAAGTGGATCGCGATCCCGAGGTAGATCGGATGCCTGACGATCGCGAACGGGCCGCGGTCGACGACCTCGTGGCCCTCGTGCACCTCGACTTCCATATCGAAGTGCCGGCCGAGCGTGCGCGCGGACCAGAACGCGAACGCCGGCCCGGCGAGGACGAGCGCGACGCCGAGCCAGCGCAGCGGATCCGCGACGTCGAGCTCGGGGCCCGGCCGCACGCCGATCACGACATAGGGAACGAAGAGGAACACCGGGAGCCAGCGCGCGAGACCACCCGCGTGCGCGATGCTCCGGCGGCCGCGCGCGATCGCCTGACGACGCATCACGCTCGCGAGTGAGACATACGTGAACATGCTCCCGGCGGCGAGGACCACCACGAGCGCCTGCGGTGGCGGCACTGCGCGACCGTAGCAAACCGGTGTCGGTGCCACCGGTCGGTCGATGGTCCCCTCGGTCGGCCGATGCCCGGCGGGCCGTGTGACACGAGGCTCGACGTGTGCAGGCAGGACCAGACCACGGACGATCGGGAGCCAGAACATGGCCCGTGGCCGCCGCCTGGGCCGTGCACCTCGGAGCGGTCGCGATCATCGCCGGCGCCGAGTACGCGGTCGCGGACGACGTTCAGCTCTCCGCCATCTACCTCGTGCCGATCCTCTCGGCCGCCTATCGGTGGGGCCGCGCGTTGAGCGTGACGACCGCGGTCGCGGCGGCGGCGGCCTGGTACTTCAACTCGGACTTCGCGCAGCTGGGCGGAACGGTCTCGCACGCCGTGATCGCCTGGAACGCCTTCAGCCGCCTGGCGATCTACGTGGTCCTTGCGGTGGTCGTGGATCAGCTCCGCCGGCAGCATCTCGAGGTCCAGCGGCTCGCGAACACCGACGAGCTCACCGGCCTCGCGAACGCGCGCCGGTTCCAGGCGGAGCTCGGTGCGGAGATGGTGCGGGCCGGCCGCTACGGACGCCCGCTCGCGCTGCTCCTGGTCGACTGCGACGACCTCAAGCTCGTGAACGACGGCCATGGCCACGGCGACGGCAACCGCGTGCTCCGCGAGGTCGGCCGGCTCATCGCGCGGACCGTGCGCGGTCCCGATCTGGCCGCGCGTTGGGGCGGCGATGAGTTCGCGGTCCTCCAGCCGGAGGGGACGCTCGATGGCGCGCGGGTGCTCGCCGAGCGGATCCGCCAGGCGGTGCGCGGCCTGCAGCTGTCGTCGTCGAAAGGCCAGCCCATCCCGTTATCGGTGTCGATCGGGATCGCGGTCAGTCCGGCGATGGGCCAGACCGAGGAGTCACTCTTCGCGGCGGCCGACCACGGTCTCTACGAGGCCAAGCGTGCCGGCAAGGACCGCGTGCTCAGCGCAGCCGGCTGACCGACTCCCCGCGCCAGCGCCTCACGGGTGCACGACGAACCACTCATGGTCGACGTCCTGGCCGTTCGCCTGATCGGTCCCCGGCGGATCCTCGATGTACAGGTAGAGCGGCAGCTCCTTGTAGGTGAGCTGCCTCGCGCCATCCGTCCGCGTGACCGAGCCGAAGCTGCCGCCGGGGAACGCGTGGCCGAGCGTCGGCGTGTGCGTGACCAGCAGCGGCGGCCAGTTCATCGCGCAGATGTCGTAGCAGACCGT
>DATCOD010000112.1:0-2542 GCA_036564905.1 Candidatus Limnocylindria bacterium | reverse complement strand
TGTCTACCCGCATCACGAGAACGAGATCGCGCAGTCCGAGACCGCGACCCGGAAGCGGCCGTTCTCGCGCACCTGGGCGCACGTCGCGCCGATGCAGCTCGGCGGCAAGAAGATGTCGAAGTCGGACGGCAACATGGTCTTTGTCCGCGACGCGCTCGAGGTGACCGATCCGCATGCGCTCCGCCTCTATCTCCTCGACCGCCACTACCGGAAGCCGTTCGATCACGACGAGGGGCTCCTCGATCGCGCGCGGCTCCGAGCGAAAGCGCTGGCCGAGACCTTCGGCCGCGGCCCGGTCGGCCCGATCGGCCGAGACGCCGCGACCCGCGGCGCGCTTGCCGCGCTCGAGAACGATCTCGATGTTCCACGGGCGCTCCGGATCATCGAACGCGCCGCGCCGCGCGCCGACCCGAACACACGCAGCTCCCTCCGCGCGCTCGCGCGGATCATCGGGGTCGCCTAGGTCAGTGAGAGCGGCGCGAACCGGGCGGTGAAGTGCCGCAGCTGCGGCGGCTCAGAGACGATCCGGTATCCGCGGAGCGCGGGCCCACGCTTCGCGACCTCGTGCACGACCTCGATGACGTAGTCGATGTGACTCTGCGTGTACGTCCGCCGCGGGATCGCCATCCGAACGAGCTCCAGCGCGGCCGCTGTCTCGCTGCCGTCCGGATGCCGGCCGAACATCACGCTCCCGATCTCTACCGTGCGGATGCCGCCGGCCTCGTACAGCGCGACGGAGAGCGCCTGCGCCGGATAGGCGAGCGGCGGGATATGGGCGAGCATCGCGCCGGCGTCGATGTACACCGCGTGTCCGCCGGCCGGCTTCACGATCGGCACGCCCGCGCGTTCGATCGCGTCGGCGAGGTACTCCGTCGAACGGATGCGGTAGCGGAGGTAGTCCGGCTCGACGCACTCCTTCAAACCCTGCGCGATCGCTTCGAGGTCGCGGCCGGCGAGGCCGCCGTAGGTGGGGAAGCCTTCAGTGAGGATGAGCAGGTTGCGGCAGCGCTCGGCGAGCGCGTCGTCGTTCATGGCGAGCCAGCCGCCGATGTTCGCCATCGGATCCTTCTTCGCGCTCATCGTCATGCCGTCGGCGAGGGCAGCCATCTCGCGGACGATGTCGGGCACCGCCTTGTCGGCGTAGCCCGGCTCGCGCGTCTTGATGAACCAGGCGTTCTCCGCGAAGCGGCACGCGTCGAGGAACAGCGGCACGTGGTGGCGATCGCAGAGCTTTCGCACGCCGCGCAGGTTCTCGAGCGACACCGGCTGCCCGCCGCCGGAGTTGTTCGTGATCGTGACCATGACGACCGGGACGTCCTTCGCGCGCGCGGTCAGCAGCGCGTCGAGCGCCGCGAGATCCAGGTTCCCTTTGAACGGGTGCACGAGCCCCGCCTGCCGGCCCTCGGGGATGACGAGGTCCACGGCCTCCGCGCCGGTCGCTTCGATGTTCGCGCGCGTTGTGTCGAAGTGCGTGTTGTTCGGGATGACCTTGCCCGGACCGGCGATCGCGGAGAACAAGATGCGCTCCGCGGCCCGGCCCTGATGGGTCGGGATCACGTGGGTGAACGGGAAGAGCTCCTGGACCGCCGCGAGGAACCGGAACCACGACGGCGAGCCGGCGTAGCTCTCGTCGCCATGTTGGATCGCCGCCCATTGATCTCGGGACATCGCGCCGGTGCCCGAATCGGTGAGGAAGTCGATGAGCACGTCCTCGGCGCGGAGGTTGAACAGGTTGTAGCCGGCCTCGCGGATCTTCTTTTGGCGCTCGTCCTCCGTCGTCAGGCGGAGCGGTTCGACCGAGTGGATGCGGAACGGCTCGATGATCGTCTTGAACTGCGGTGGCACCGCCGGAGCATAGGAGCGGATAATTGAGGTCCACGCGGCCCGGTCGCCTAGCGGTCTAGGGCGCTTCCCTTTCAAGGAAGAGGTCAGGGGTTCGAATCCCCTCCGGGCTACTGAGCGCGTCGTTGTTGGTCGCTACGCGATGCTGGTTCTGCGTAGCGCGCTTATCTGCTGTGGGGACCGCTTCTCTGCGAAGCGTTTCTCTGATTGCGCCCGCCGAGGTGCCGCGAACACGGACGGTGCACGACGGCGCTCGTCGACCGGACGGATCTTGCAGTAGCGGTCCGCCATGCGTGCCGAGTTCCAGCCGCCTTCAACCTGCAGATCGAATCGGCTGCCGCTTCCCGAGCGGTTGTAGTTCGTTGCCCAGGTGTGTCGAAGCATGTGTGCGCACAGATCGGGGATGCCGGTCCGAACCTTGAGCCGGTCGAACAGCAACCGGATCGCGTTGCCTGTCAGTGGGCCGCCGCGACGGTTCACGAACAGCGGGGCATCGTCCGCTTTGTCGCCGGCCCGGAAGTCTTGAACGTAGCGGTCCAGTTCCTTGACGAGTTCGACCGGGATCGCCACGTCACGCGCATGAATGGACTTGCTCGTTGCCGCTTCGACGTGCAGTAGCCGCTCCGCTAGGTTCACGTCGCCGAGCTGCAGCGCGACGAGTTCACCACGACGCAGACCGGAGCCGAGCAAGGTCCAGATG
>DATCOD010000111.1:0-2499 GCA_036564905.1 Candidatus Limnocylindria bacterium | reverse complement strand
CGGTAGTAGCTCGCGCTCTCGGCCAGGAGGAGGATGGCGAAGCTGACCGCGGCGGCGGCGCGCGTCGTCCGCGGGATCGCCCGCCAGACCAGATCCACGCCGATCGCGACGACGATCGCCCACGGGATGATCGCGAGCATCCCGCGGGCCGCGTGCGGGACGCCGTCATCCGTGATCGCCGCCGGTAGGGGCGCGAGCGCGAGCCAGGCGATGACGGCGAATGCGAACACCGATCGGCGCGCCCGCATGACGCACGACGCCGCTCCGACGATGGCGAACGGCAGCATCACCAGCAGGAGCTCGCCGCGGCCGGTCCCGTGCCGCAGATTGTCGTCGCCGGAGACGAACAGGAACACCGGCGACAGGTTCGCGAGGTAATTGCTCACGAACCGCGCGAGCGTCTCCCCGTTGATGCCGTTCGCGAACGTCGAGATCCGAGCTGCGCGCTCGGTGAACTCGGGCACCGTCAGGATCCGCCAGACGTACGGCACGGCGATGAGGAGCCCGGTGGCGGCCGCGAGCGCGATCGCTCGACGCGGCATGGCCCGCAGCTTCGCTCGAAGCGGCCAGACGAGGGCCGCGACGAAGAGCGGCGTCATGAAGATCGCGATCTGATATGAGTACGCGGACAGCCCGAGCAGCGCGGCCGCGGCGATCGCCCGGCGTTGATCGGCCCGGTGGATCGCGCCGACCAGGAGCACCAGGCCGGCGAGGAGCAGGGGTGGGTACGCCGCGTTGTCCCAGCCGATGCGGCTGAATTGCACGGCCCAGGGCAGGATGGCGACGGTCGCGGCGGCGAGCGTCGCAAGGCGACGACCGGCGAGCGAGCGCACGAGCAGGTACAGGAGCGCGATGTCGAGAACGCCGAAGAGCACGGCCGGCAGGCGCACCGCCAGCACCGTGTGGCCGAGGACGGCCTGGAACGGAACGGTCGCGAGGCCGTACAGCGGCAGCTGCGGCCCGAGCCGGGTCGTGAACAGCGGGAGGTGATCGACGATCACGTCGTGGCCGGTCGTCACCACGGACCAGGCGGACATCGCGCCGGAGAGCTCGTCCTCGAAGAGCTCGGGCGGATTCGTCGCGATGTCGTGCACGCGCAGGAAGAGCCCGATCGCGAGCGCCGCGAACAGGACGATCCGCGTCACGCCGGCTGCCGGCTCGCTCGGTCATCGAGCAGGGCGATGCCGAGCAGCCCGACCGAGCCGACGTAGAGCCAGTACCCCTGCGAGGTCCAGGGAGCGAGGAGGATGACGACGGCCAGCGCGCCGGCCCCCATCAGCGTCGCCCGTCCGAGGCTCCCGGTCGGCACGATCGCGCCGAGTGCCAGGAGCACGACGGTGGCGAACAGCTCGAGCGCCGTGAACACCGTCCCAGGCGGGTGGATGCCCATCCCGGCGAGGCCGCCGGCGATGTTGACCCCGGAATGTTCGGTGTGAAAGGTGAGGGCGGCGACCTGTTGACCGACGAATGCGAGCGGGTCTCGCACGAAGAACGGCAGCACGAACGCGGCGAGCGTCCCGCCGGCCACCGCGAGGTAGAGCCGCCACGGTCCGCGGCCGGCGACATAGCGCACCGCCGGCACGAGCAGGAAGATGGCGAACTGCTTGAACGCGATGGCCCAGCCGAACGACACCGCCGATGCGAGGAGCAGCCAGCGCGACGGCCAACGCTCGTTCAGCGCGAGGAGGGTGATCGCGACCACCACGAGCAACGCGGCGGAGGTGTCGTTCGATCCGTCGGCGGCGTGGAACGAGCTGAACAGCCACGTGGCGTAGACCATCGCCGGCAGGACGACCCGGTCGTACCCGACGCGCAGGCCGGCGAGCACGATGCACGCAGTGATCGCCACGCTCGCCGCGATGTCGACGCGGCTGATGTCGCCGAACCACAGGTACGCCGGAAGGTAGAACAGGAATTCGCCGGGCGGGTATGGGAACGGTGACCCGATCGGGGACGTGCTCGTCATGAGGTGGGTGTAGGGATTTCCGCCCTGGAGCACCACATCGAGGGCCTCGCGGGTCGCGCTGAGCACGTCGCTGTAGCCCTGGAGCGGGTCCTTGGTCACGCGTTCCGCGAGCGCGACGAGGATCGCGTACCAGCCGACGAACGCCGCGCTGACGCTGCCGGCGATGGTGGTGGCCACGAGCCCGATGCCGACCACGATGATCACGATCCGTTCGGGCCGTGGATCGTCGACGCTCGTATTGCTGACCGCCCACATGATCCCAAGAGCGATCGCCGCGACGGCAGGCCCGGAGCTATTGACCCGTGAGCGCACGGAGCCTTGCGAGATCGGCCTGGAGCGCATTGAGCTCCTGGCCGTAGGTGGTGAAGTCGTTGTTCCTGAGCGCGGCCTGCGCGTTCGCGTAGTGATCCGACGCCGACTTCACGAGCTGCGCGACCGTCGCGGCCGACGGCGAACCTGATGGCGCGGGTGTCGCGCTCGGCCCCGGCGTCGGTGACGCCCCCGGCGGGGTCGTGACCGGAGCGCTCCCGAAC
>DATCOD010000110.1:0-13028 GCA_036564905.1 Candidatus Limnocylindria bacterium | reverse complement strand
CCTGAGCCCGAGCGCGATGAGCAGACCGCCGAGCACGGTCGGCCAACGCGCCCCCGACATCCGCGACGATCGCGCTCGCCATGTTGAACAGCGGGACCCAGCTCACGGTGGTCGAGCGGCACACGAGCACGTCGCCGCGCTGGAACCGCTCGAAGTCCGCCGGGCCATTGACCAGCCGGGCCGGACCGCGGCCGCGGCCGGGCGACGCGGCGACGCCTCGGAGGGCGTCGCGCTCACGTTCCCCGCCACGCGCATCGCCGCGCTCGACGCCGTGCCGGCGCACTACGCGGCGCTCGCGGCAGGGGTCACCTCGTCGAGCCGCTACTTCGGTGGGATGATCGGCGCGCTCGTCGCGGGTCTCGCGCTCGTCGATGCGACCGAGGCCGCGGCCGGGCGCCTGTTCCTCATCCTCGCCGGATCGGGTGTCTTGGCCGCGGTCGCCGGCTCGCAGCTTCCCCGGTACCTCGCGCCGTTGGTCGAGGCGGAGGTCTCGACCGCGGGCTAGATCCTCGTCGCGATCCGCCGAACGATCCCGGCCGTCCCGTCCACCTCGATCACCTCGCCGTCGAGGATCGTCTCGAGCGCGACGCCGGTCCCGGTGACCGCGGGGATCCCGAACTCGCGCGCGACGAGCGCGGCGTGCGACAGCGCGCCCCCGACATCCGCGACGATCGCGCTCGCCATGTTGAACAGCGGCACCCAGCTGATCGTCGTCGATCGGCAGACGAGCACGTCGCCGCTCCGGAAACGTTCGAAGTCCGCTGGGCCGGTCACGAGTCGCGCCGGTCCGCGGCCCCGGCCGGGCGAGGCCGCGACGCCTCGGAGGACGTCGCGCTCGGTCTGCTCGACGCGATAGCCCAGGTCGCGGATCGAGGAGGACGGCGCCGGCGCGGTCGGCGGCGTGCCGATGTACCGCGGCGGACGTAGCCGCCGGTCGAGCTCGAACTCGCGCTGGCGTCGCGCGATGAGGTCCCGACGGTCCGCGCCGGTCGCGAGGGCCTCGCGCACCTCGTGGATGTGCAGGTGGAAGATGTCGTCGGGCTCGGCGATGCACGCCGCCCGAACGAGCGTGTCGGCGATGCGGAGGATGAACCGGCGGCCGTGAGCCTGGCAGAGCCGGTCGATCCAGTAGTTGTGTTCTTCGCTGAGCGCGCCGCAGGCCTGGGCGGCGGCGAGCACCTCCTCGAACCGCGCGAGATCGGCCGGCCGCTCCCGCAGCTCCTCGCGCGTGCGCCGCTCGAGCTCCACGGCATCGGCGACGAGCCGCGCGTGGCGTGCTCGCGGGTCTTCGCCGGCCGCATGGACGAGCCGCGCAAGCTCGACCAGCAACAGCCGCGGCTCGTCGGACCAGGCCGGGCTCTCGATGTCGAAGCCGGTCTGACCGATATCGCCATGCACGGCGAGGAACGCGTCGACCGCGGCGCGGATCGCGGCCCCGCCGTCCTGCTCCGCGAGCTCATCGAGGCTCCGCGCGCCGCTGATCGCGCGCGCGACCGCCGGCGTCGCGCGGATGGCCGTCGCGAGGTCGTGCAGCCGCTGCTGCATGTCCTGCAGCGTCTCGGCTCGGCCTTGCACGAGCGCGGGCGCGTCGGTCGCCGGCCGGCCGGTGAGTGCCGCGTAGAGCGTCGTGAGCTCCTCGAGCAGGCAATACACCGGCGGGACGATGAGCATGTGCATCAGCCAGATGTCGTTGATCCGCGGCCAGAACGCGTCCCAGGCCGCGAGGGCGCTCTCCCGGTCGTCGAGGCGCGCCGCCTTCATCCAGTCGAAGTGCGCGAGGACGGCCGGGAGGTACCGCTCCGGCCAGTCGCGGCCCAGGGTCCGAGCCGCGTCGCGGCGCCGACGGAGGCCGGCCGCTTCGAGCTCCGGCATCTTGTCGGCCGGTGCGAGCGGCACCCGGGCTGCGTACATGTAGCCGTGCACGCCGCGGTAGCGGACCCGGGCCGGCGGTCCAAAGCGGTCGTTTGCCTTGTCGAGGCCGAACGCCGGCGCCTGCAGCACGAAGTCGCACGAGAGGCGTGGCCGGCACTCGTCCATATGGACGTCCTCGCGGGTCCAGGTCAGCGCCGCATCGGCCGGGTCGTCCCACTCCACGGTGAATTCCGCCGCGGCGCCCAGCGCCGTGATCGGCCGCGACTGCAACAGATAGAGCGACCCGGCGGCGAACGCACACTCGACGTCGACCGGCGCGCCACTCTCCGTTTCGAGCTCGATCGCCAAACGGGCGACCTCGCGCACCTGTGCGTCGTCCAGCGCAGATCGCTCACCCGCGTACGTCCGCTTCAGGATCGCGAGGTCGGCCTTCCGGACCGCGAAGGTGTCCGGGTCGACCGTGCCGGAGGCGATGGCCTCACCGAGCCCCAGGGTCGCGTCGATCATCACGATGTCGCGATCGCCGGACACCGGGTCGACGGAGAACGCGATCGCGGCGGCATCCGCGGCGACCTGCTCCTGCACGAGCACGCCGACCCGTGGGCGCTCGGTGATGCCGTGGGTCCTGCGGTACGCCACGGCCCGGTCGGACGAGGCGGAGCGCCAGCACTGCAGCACGGCCGCGGTGATGGCCTCGACGCCGCGGACATCGAGGACCGTGTCGTGCTGACCCGCGAAGGACGTCTCGCTCCCGTCCTCGCCGATCGCGGACGAGCGCACCGCCAGCGCCGGATCGTCGTGGCCGGTGCGCTCACGCAGGGCGGCATGACCCTCGGCGACCAGGGCCCGCAGCGCATCAGTGGCGCGGCCGTCGCCGTCGAGGGCCGCACCGAGCCGATCGAACACGCTGGCCTCGAGGCAAAAGCCCGCGGGGACCCGGAATCGGTCGGCCAGGCGCGACAGGGTCGCCGCTTTCGCGCCGACCTGCTGCGCGTCGCGCGAGCGAGCATCCCCGAGGAAGGTCGTGGCCATGAGCCCGCGAGTGTACCGAGCGCCTCCCTAGACTTCGTATCAGGCATGGGGAAGGTCACGGTGAAGCTGCACGGCGCGTTCAGCGAGTTCGCCGGAGGCGCGCGCAGTACCGTGGTCGAGGCGAGCGACATCGCGAGCGCGCTCGCGGGCCTCGTGGCACGCCACCCGAGCCTCGCGGAGCGGCTTCGCGACGAGCATGGGAAGATGCGAGCGCACGTCAACATCTTCGCGAACGAGGAAGAGATCCGCTATCTGGACGGTGAGCGCACCGCGCTTCAGGATGGCGACATCGTCCACATCGTGCCGGCCGTGTCGGGCGGGGAGGTCTAGCGATGGCGCGTGGGGTCGCGGTGCTTCTCGGGACGAAGAAGGGCGTCTACGTGTTCCGCAGCGGGACGGCACGCGAGCGCTGGCGGGCCGAGGGGCCACATTTTCCGGGTCAGCCCGTGTATCACGTCGCGTTCGATCCCCGCGACGGCCAGTCGCTCTACGCCGGCGTGAACATGACCTGGGGTGGGCCACGGATCGAGCTTTCGCGCGACCTGGGCAAGACCTGGAAGGCCGGCGCGAACCCGGCCTTCCCGAAGGGCGACACCCGCACGTTCAGCCGCACCTGGCACATCGAGCCGGGTCACGCGAGCGAGCCGAACGTCATGTGGGCGGGCACGGAGCCGGCCGCGCTGTTCAAGAGCACCGACCGTGGCGAGACCTGGGAGTCCGTGCGCGCGCTGAACGATCACCCGGACACCAAATACTGGGAGCCGGGCGGTGGCGGGCTCGGCCTGCACTCGATCGTCGTCGACGCCGCCGACGCCAAGACGATGGCCATCGGCATCAGCTCGGCCGGCGTGTACGAGACCGCCGACGGTGGGAAGTCGTGGACCCGGCACAACGAGGGTCTCGGCTCACCGGTCCCGCCGCGGCCGGAGGGCGACTACACCTGAGTGCACCACCTGGTGGGGAGCCCGACCGTGCCGGGCGCACGGTTCCAACAGGCGCACCTCGGTGCGTACTTCAAGGACAGCGGCGACAAGAAATGGACGAACGTCACGAAGGGCCTGCCGACGGACTTCGGGTTCGCGTCGGCGATCCACCCGCGTGACCCGAGGACCGCGTACCTCTTCCCGCTCGAGTTTCCGATGCGCATGTCGCCCCCGGCCGCCGGCGCGGCCGTGTGGCGCACGCGCGATCGCGGCGCGTCGTGGAAGAAGCTCGCGAACGGGCTACCGCGCGGGGCGAGCTACGAGGTGATGCGCGACGGGATGGCCACCGATCGGCTCGATCCCGCGGGCGTGTACTTCGGCACGACGAGCGGCGAGATCTGGGGGAGCGCCGATGAGGGCCGCACGTGGGCCCTCATCGCGCAACATCTCCCGCCGATCTTGTCGGTGGAGACTGCGACGCTCTAGGCAGCTCGCTCGTGCTGCGCCCGTTTTTGGTGCGGCCGCGGCTGGCGAAGCAATGGGCGCAGACGTAGTCCTCGCTGCCGGCGAGGCGGATGTACGCGTCCTGGCCGCAGTCCTTGCACGTCTGTGGTCCCTGATGGTCGATATCCACGCGTCTCGGCCCCCCTTGGTCCGGGTCCGTGCAGGACGGTGGCCATCGCTGCGTGGATCCGTCTCTTGACGGTCCGTTCGGGGCCTCGTACTGTTAGAACATCCGTTCTATGGAGGCCAGGCCAGACGAACGGGAACGGGGAGCGTGGCTGGTGGGCCCAACACACACAGGGAACGCCGCTCTGGCGGAGGCGATCGCGAGCGTCGCAGGCCGGTTCGGCACGCACGTGCTCTCGCACGGTGCGGTCGCCGAGCGGCGTGCCGGCGAACGGCGCATCCAGACCGATAGCTCGCTCGATGCGCTCACGCCTGGGCTCGCGTCGTCGTCGCCGCTCGCGTTCGTCGGCGACGGGAGCACCGGCAAGGTCGCGCTCGCGCACCGCGCGGCCGCGGGCGCGCAGCGCGATGGCGGCGCGGTGCTGTGGATCGATCCGAGCGCCACGTTCGATCCGCTGTCGGCGGAACGATCCGGGGTCGATCTCAGCAGACTGATCGTCGTCCGTGCGAAGACGCGCGACGACGTGCTGCTCGCCGCGGGCGCCGCCCTGCGCAGCGACGGCTTCCGTCTGGCCGTCGTCGACCTCGGCCCACGGCTCGCGCTCGGCGCGAGCGGCACGCAGATCGACGATCTGGTACCGCTCCTCCCGATCGTGCGGTCGTCGCCGGCCGCGCTGCTCGTCATCTCGGACGTACGCGCGAGGCGGCTCGCGATCCCCACGTTCTCCGTCGCGCGCGTCGCGTGGGCCGAGCGCTTTGGTCGCACGACCGGCTGGACCGCGCTCGTCGCGGAGCGCGCGCTCTTCCACTTCGCCGCGCTCGGGGCCGAGTCGCGCGACCTCGGGACCCGCGGCGCGCTGTTGGAGAGAACGGGATGAAGAACGAACGAGGAGCGGCTTTGCCGCGACGAGCGAGTACCACCAGCCCTGAGCGGTCTCCGACTGCAGGTCGGAGATAGATAGAGCGGGATGAAAGCCTTTCTCGCGATCGCGGTCCCCGAGCGCGCGCCGCGCGCGCGGATCCTCGCCGCGCTCTGCGCGATGCTTCCGCGCGTCGGCGTGGCCGACGACGGCGCGTTCGTCTGCGATCTGCGCGGCACCGAGCGGCTCCTCGGTGCGCCGCTGCGCGTCGCGCGCAACGCGATCAGTGTCTGCGGCGCGTCGGGCGGGCAGCTGCTCGCGGGCGGCCTCGGCACGACGCCGTTCGTCGCGCGGATCGCCGCCGCACGCGCGCCCGCCGGGAAGGTGAGCGAGATCCCGGCGGGTGGCGAGCGCGCGTTCCTGGACGGCCTCCCGCTCGACGTGCTGCCGCTCGACCCAAAGGTGGTCGCGGAGCTCGCGCTGCTCGGCGTCCGGCGCATCGGCGAATTCCTCGCGCTGCCGCGCGGCGCCGCCATCGATCGGTTCGGTCACGCGGCCGGGGTCGCGTACGCGCTCGCGACCGGCGATCTCGTCGAGGACGTGCGCGGGGTCGCGCCGCGCCGGCGCATCCGCGCGAAGCGGATGTGGGACGACCCGGTCGACTCGCGGGAGCGGCTCATCTTCGCGCTGCGGTCGGCGGCCGACGAGCTCGCCGAAGCGTTGCGGCACGATGGCCTCGCGGCGCTCCGCATCGGCCTGGTCCTCGAGCGCGAGGAGCTCCTGCCGCTGCGGCTCGAGCGATCGCTGCTGCCGCCGTCGGCGGAGTCGGCGGCCATCGTCCGCTCGCTGCGCTGGGGCCTCGAGGAGATCGCGGCGCTCGGCCTGGTCACGTCCGCGGGGCTCGAGATCATCGCGGTCGAGCCCGCCCGCGGCCGCCAGATCGGCCTGTTCGCGCCCGATGGCGCGCGCGCCGAGGAGGCGATCTCGGTCGCGCAATTCCTCCGCACGCGCCTGGGCGCTGCGACGGTGCTGCAGCCACGGGTCATCGATGCCGAGGCGCGGCTGCCCGAGCGCGCCGCCGACTGGGAAGAGGTGGTCCGCTAGGTATGAGTCGCCTCTTCGCCGATCCGCTGCCGGCGCGCATGGAATGGCACGAGGGCGAGCCCGGCGCGCTGCGCGTCGGCAACCGGCGGCTCATCGTCGTCGAGGTCGTGCGCCGCTGGCGCGTGGACGGCGAATGGTGGGCCGATGGGATCGCGCGCGAGTACCTCACGTTGCGCACCGCCGACGGCTTGCTCTGCGACCTTTACGGCGATCGCCGCCGGGGTGAGTGGTTCCTGCAGCGAGTCATGGACTAGTGCGGATCGGACGGCGCGGGCGGGCGAGGTCGAGTGGGGCGGCGTTCTCGCGAGCGAAGGGTCGGTCCGAAGGGATGTGCTGTCGGCTCGGACGCATGTGACCGACCGAGTGAGCGAGGACGCCGGCCCCCGAGGCAACGTCGCCCGCCCGCGCACAGTGGGATCGAGCTTCGTTCACCTCCGTACACACAGCTGCTACTCGTTCCTCGACGGCGCATCGACCGTCGACGATCTCCTCGACGCCGCGGCCGAGCACGGCCAGGACGCGCTGGCGCTCACCGACACGAACGGCCTGTACGGCGCGGTGCGGTTCTGGAACGCGGCGCGCGAGCGCGGGATCAAGCCCATCTTCGGTCTGGAGCTGCGCCTCGTCGACTCGGATCCGGTGACGCTCCTCGCGCTGGACCGAAGCGGCTGGACGAGCCTCTGCCGGATCGTGTCCGCGGCGCAGCTCGCCGGCGAGAAGACGAAGCCGCGCGCGACGTTCTCGCTCGTCGCGGAGCAGGCCGTGGGGCTCATCGCGCTCTCGGAGAGCGACGACGTCGAGACGCTCGCGCGGTTGCGCGGGGTCTTCGGCGACCGGCTGTACGCCGAGCTCGTCGATCGCTGGGGACCGGCGGACATCGACCGCTGCGACGCGCGGGCCGAGCTCGCGGCGGAGCTTGGCATCGGGACCGTGGTGACGAACGACGTGCGCTACGCCCGTCCGGACGCGCGGCAGCTCCACGACGTCCTGCGCTGCATCGACCTCGGCCTCACGGTGGACGAGGCGGGGAAGCGGCTCGCGGCGAACGGCGAGCGCTGGCTGAAGAGCGAGGCGGCGCTCCGCGAACGGCTCGGCCACCATCCCGTGGCGTTCGAGAACGCCCGAGCGATCGCCGACCGCTGCGCGCTCGATCTCGGCTTCGGCTACCAGCGGCTCCCCGGCTTCGCGGTGCCGGAGGGGTACACGGCGTTCTCGTTCCTGTACGCGCTCTGCCAGGACGGCGCCCGCGCCAAATACGGCGGGATGACCCCGGCCGTGTCCAAGCAGCTCGCGCACGAGCTGGACGTCATCCACCGGTGCGGGCTCGCCGAGTTCTTCCTCATCAATTGGGACATCGTCCGGTTCTGCAACGAGCGGCGGATCCCGGCCCAGGGTCGCGGCTCGGCGGCGGACTCGATCGTGGCTTACGTCCTGGACATCACGAAGGTCGACCCGATCGCGCACGACCTGCTGTTCGAGCGCTTCCTCACCGAGGACTCGCACACGATGCCGGACATCGATCTCGACATCGCGACGAACGACCGCGAGGACGTCATCCAGTACGTGTACCGGAAGTACGGCGAGCGGTATGCGGCGATGGTCTGCAACGTCGTGACCTACCGCGCGCGCTCCGCATCCCGCGAGGTCGCGAAGGCGCTCGGATTCAGAACGGAAGTCATCGATCGACTGGCAAAATCGCTCGACGCACCGAGATTCGATTCGCGCATGGTGATAGAGCCGTCGGGCGGACTCTCGCGAAGGAGCCTCGACGGCCTTCACGACACGAGCGTGAGTGAGGTCCTGAGCGAGAGCCGCCCGACGGCCCTCACGCACGGGTTGAACGACGAAGAGCGTCGGCGATGGCCGCTGTTCAAGAAGATCGTCGAGGAGATCGCCGACTTCCCGAGACATCTGTCGATCCACAACGGCGGGATGCTGATCACCGCGCTGCCGCTCGTCGACACGGTGCCGATCGAGCGCGCGACGATGCCCGATCGCAACGTCGTGCAGTTCGACAAGCGCGACGTCGAGGACCTCGGCCTGATCAAGATGGATCTGCTCGGCCTGCGGACCCTCTCCCTGATCAAGGACGCGGTCGCGATGATCGACGAGCTGCACGGCGTGCGGCTCGATCTCGGCACGCTGCCGCTCGACGATCCGGCGGTGTACGACCTCATCTGCGAGGTCGACACGATCGGGCTCTTTCAGGTGGAGAGCCGGGCCCAGGCCCAGGCCCTCCCGCGCGTGCTCCCGCGGACCTTCGCGGACATCGTCGTCGAGGTCGCGATCATCCGGCCGGGCCCCTTGCAGGGGAACATGGTGAATCCGTACATCCATCGCCGGCAGGGCCGCGAGCCGGTGTCCTACGCGCATCCGCTCCTCGAGCCGATCCTCGAAGAGACGCTCGGGGTCATCCTGTTCCAGGAGCAGATCCTCCGGGTCTCGATGGCCGTCGCGGGGTTCACCGCGGCGGAGGCCGACAAGCTGCGCCGGGCGATGAGCCGGGCGCGTTCGAGCGCGGACATGGAGACGCTGCGCGCGCCGTTCGTGCGCGGCGCGCTCGCCCGCGGCGTGGATGACGGCACCGCGAACACGATCTTCGGGCAGATCGCCGCGTTCGCGGAGTTCGGGTTCTGCAAGAGCCACGCGGCCGCGTTCGCGCTCACCTCGTATCACACCGCGCACCTGAAGCTGTACTACCCGGCCGAGTTCTACGTCGGCCTGTTCAACAACCAGCCCATGGGCTTCTACTCGCCGGCGGTCATCGCGGGCGACGCGAAGCGCCACGGCATCGCGATCCTCCCGGTCGACGTGAATCGGTCCTCGCAGCAGGCGACCGTCGAGCGGCGTGGCGCGCCGGTGGCGGATGACGTCATCGACAGCTCGCGGACCATCGCCGCGCACCGCGTCTGCCGCGTGCACGACGTCCGGCTCGGCCTCACGGACGTGAAGGGCCTCGGAACGGCGGAGGCTGACGCGATCGTGCGGGAGCGCGAGCGCGGTCCGTTCCGGTCATTCGACGACCTTTCCGAACGGGTCGGGCTCAAGGAAGAAGCACTCCGCAACCTCGCCCTCGTCGGCGCGTTCGATGCGCTCGGCGAGACCCGCAGGGCGCTCCTGTGGCGGGCGCGCGACGCGCATCGCGCCGGGCCGGCGTTCAGCCGGCCGGTCCTCGCGTTCCCGAGCACGACCGCTCCCGACCTCCCCGCGCTGAGCGAGCAGGAGCGCGCCGCGCTCGATTACCGCATCACCGGGATCCCGACCGGTCCGCAGGTGATGCGGTTCTACCGCGACCGGCTCCTCGCGCGTGGCGTGGGCTCGTCGGCGGACGCCCAGCGAGGGACGCACGGCTCGGTCGTGACGATCGCCGGCGCGATGGTCGTGAAGCAGCATCCCGAGACCGCGAAGGGGCACGTGTTCCTCTCGCTCGAGGATGAGTTCGGCTTGGTGAACGTCATCATCCGACCGGCGACGTACGCGAAGTACAAGCCGGTCGTCGATCTGGGGGGCGCGATCGTCGTCGAGGGGACGCTCCAGCACGTCGACGGCGTCGTCTCGGTGCTGGCGCGCCGCCTCGACGAGCTCGCGCTCTTCGTGAAGCTCGTGTCGCGGGACTGGCAGTGAGCCTTATTTCACCGTGATCGTCGCGTTCATCGAGCTGTGGATCGAGCAGAAGTACTGGTACACGCCCGCGTCGGCGAACGTGAAGCTGAAGGTGCCGCCGGCGGCGACCTGCCCATCGAACTTTCCGTCCTTGTTCGGTCGGGTGCCGCTGGTCACCGTATGGGCGGTGCTGTCCTTGTTCGTCCAGGTGACCTTGGTCCCCTTGGCGACCTCGAGGTTCGGCGGGAACTTGAATCCCTGGATGTCCACGCTCGCCGCGGCCGTCGCGGTGACCGCCGCCGCCGTGGTCGCCGCCGGCGCTGGTGTGCCTGCCGACCCGCAGGCGCCGAGGATCGCCACGCTGGCAGCCAGCACGATGCTCGCGCGGATCGATCGGGTCATGACCCCTCCTGCCAATTTGTGGTGTTTCTTCCTGTACGGACGAGACCCGACCGGGGATGAGGGCCGGAGACGCCGCCGGACCGAGGGCCAGACCGGGTCGCCCCACGGGCGGCTAAACGCGGTAGCCTTGCCGCCGGCAGACGAACCGATACCGAACATTCATGGCCACACTCGGGCGGGGAACGGACACTCAAGCGCAGCGCGATGGGGGAGGCTGGTTGGACGGGGTAGGGTCCGCGGGTCCGGC
The DNA here is from genome assembly GCA_036564905.1 of Candidatus Limnocylindria bacterium. GTDB lineage: Bacteria > Chloroflexota > Limnocylindria > P2-11E > P2-11E > UBA4735. The sequence continues at coordinate 2,355 of DATCOD010000110.1, read as the reverse complement.
TGGGCTCGCGCAGGATCTTCTGGACTCCATTTTCAGGGTCGCGACGGAGCTCGTCCGCGGCGAACGCGCCTCGCTGCTCCTACGGGATGACGCGACCACCGACTTCGTCATCGCTCACGCGGTCGGGATCGCGGACGAGGTCAAGAAGCTCGTCCGGATCCACCAGGGCGAAGGAGTCGTTGGGTCGGTCGCCGCGTCCAAGCGCTCCCTGCTCGTGCGCACCGGCGACGTCCGCGCGCCGGGCGCGGGTGCCGACGCCGGCCGCTACCGGACGACCTCGTTCATGTCCGTCCCGATCCTCGTGGACGACGAGTCGCGCGGCGTGCTGAACATCGCGGACCCGCTCGATGGCGGCTCGTTCGGTGAGGCCGACCTCTTGACGCTCGAGCTCCTCGCGAGCCACATCGGCGCCTGCCTCCTGCAACGCGAGCAGGGTGAAGCGATGGAGCGGCTCGCGGAGACCGATCCGCTCACCTGGCTCTTCAACCGCCGGCATTTCGACCGGCGCCTCGAGGCCGAGATCAACCGCGCGCTGCGCGCCGAGCACCTCCTCGGACTCTTGATGATCGACGTCGACCAGTTCAAGTCGATCAACGACCGCTTCGGCCATCGCGCCGGCGACGCCGTGCTGAAAGCCGTCGCTGCCGGCATCAAGCAGGCGGTCCGCTTGTATGACGTGCCGACGCGCTATGGCGGCGACGAGTTCGCGGTCATCCTCCCGGAAGCCGACAGCGAGGTCGCGTCGCGCGTCGCGCGCCGGGTCCTCGAGAAGACCGCGGCGCAGACGCTCCCTCCGGAGCTCGTGGCCGCCGGCCGCGCGATCGGACTGTCCATCGGCATCGCCACGTTCCCGCGCCCCTCCGGCGACGCCCCCGCGCTCATCGAGTCCGCGGACACGGCGATGTACAAGGCGAAGGAGGCGGGTGGCGGCGTTCGCGTCTGGGAGCACAGCTTCGCCGAAGGACCCCGCGGATCACTTCGTCCGCGGAGCTTGACCCCGCCGCCGGCGCCCTATCTCGCCGAGCCGGCGCGGCTCGCGTCGGCCGAGCTGCAGACGCACCTGCCGCGCGCGCTCGCGGCCGAGTGGAATGCGGTCGTCGTCGGCAAAGAAGGTCAGGTTCTCACGATCGCGCTTCCCGCGCCGAACAACGCCGCGGTCGACGCGATCTCCAAGGCCTCGGGCTTCGCGGTCTATCCCGTGTACAGCAACCCCGTGGACCTGGAGGAGACCCGCCGCCGGTTGTCCGAAGGCGGGACCGAGACGGCCGGCTGATATAGGTCCTCGTTACTAGCGCGGCCTCGTCTCCTCGCGCTGCACGCCGCCCTCGGCGCCCTTGAACAGGTAGCCCACGCCCGGCACCGTCTGGATGACGTCGCGCGGGCGGCCATCCGCGCCCAGCTTGCGGCGCAACCGGCTCACATTCAGCTTCACGAGGTCCCCGCCGACGTCCGCGTCGTAGCCCCACACGCCCTCGAGGATCTCCTCCTGCGTCAGGACCCGCCCCGGATTCGCCATGAAGTGGCGAAGGAGCTTGAACTCCGTGGGTGAGAGATGGACCGGCACCTCGGCGGTGCGCACATCGTGGGTCGCCTCGTCCAGGACGAGGTCGCCGGTCGTGTACACGGACGGCGCGGGGCGCCCGCGGGCGTTCACGGAGCGCCGGAGGATCGCCTTCACGCGCGCGACCAGCTCCTTGGGCCGGAACGGTTTCGTGATGTAGTCGTCGGCGCCGAGCTGCAGCCCCCGAAGGATGTCCGACTCGTCCTGCCGGGCCGAGAGCAGGAGGACCGCGACGTGCTCGTCGACGTGCCGGATGCGCTCGAGCACGACGAAACCGGCCAGCTTGGGTAGGTTGATGTCGAGCACCACCAGATCGGGATGCTCGCGGTTGAGCGTATCGAGTGCCGCTTCCCCGTCGTACGCACGCACGACCTCGTACCCCTCTCGACGCAGCGCGTAGTCGAGCAGCTCCACGAGATCACGGTCGTCGTCGACGACGAGTAATTTCACGCCGATCCAGCCTCCTGCACGAGCTCGCGTGCCTTCGGGACGGTGAAGTGTACCGACGTGCCGCGGTCCGGCGCGCTGTCCACGCCGATCTCGCCGCCCTGGGCTTGCACGATGGCGCGGCAGATCGTGAGCCCGAGCCCGAGCCCGCCGGCTTCGCCGCGCACCGTCCGCGACCGGAAGAACCGCTGGAAGAGTCGGGCGAGCTCGTCCGGCGGGATGGACGGGCCGTCGTTGTGGATCGTGACCTTCACGTAGCCGGCGCTCATTTCGGTCCGGAGCGTGATCTCGGAGTGCTCCGTGCCGTACTTCCCCGCGTTCCCGAGGAGGTTCGCGAACACCTGACC
>DATCOD010000109.1:0-3115 GCA_036564905.1 Candidatus Limnocylindria bacterium | reverse complement strand
TGGTCGAGACGATCAACAAGCTCATTCGCGTGTCGCGTGGCCTCCTCCAGGAGCTCGGCCGCGAGCCGACGGCGGAAGAGATCGCCGAGCGGATGCTCATCACCGCCGATAAGGTCCGCGAGATCGTGAAGGTCTCACAGGCGACGGTCTCGCTCGAGACGCCGATCGGTGAGGAAGAGGACTCGCACCTCGGCGACTTCATCCCCGATCACCAGGCCCTCGCCCCGCCCGACGCGGCGTCGGATAAGCTCCTCAAGGAGCTGATCGAGAGCGTGCTCGAGGGCCTCACCGCCCGCGAGCATCGGGTCCTGCAGCTCCGATTCGGGCTGGAGGACGATCGTACCCGGACCCTCGAAGAGGTCGGGCGCGAGTTCAACGTCACGCGCGAGCGTATCCGGCAGATCGAGGCGAAGGCGCTCCGGAAGCTGCGGCACCCCAGCCGTTCGCGGAAGCTCAAGGACTACTTCGAGTAGCGACGTCGACCAGGGCGAGCTAGCCATGCTCCCTTCGGCAACATGTGACCATTCCAGCGACGTCTTGGCATGCGTTCCCGATTTTGGAGGCGGACGCGGCACGGAGAAGGCGGTCGCGCATGGGGATGACGGTGGGCGCGGAAAGCTTTCAGTGAGGAGCCAACCCAAATAGCCCGCGGGCGTGGAGGCACGCGGGCCATGGCCGGCGAATTCTCTCCGACCCTTGGGTCGAAGAGCGCGGCGACGAGTCGCCCGAGTGGGCTCTTCAAGGCCCGCGTGCGGTGTCCAACGCACCGCTCCGCATCCAGATGCCGACCGATCGAGAGAGTACTACCCACGCATGGCGCCGACCCCGAGGCGGCCGGTCGTTCTCGCCAATCAACGTCGAGGAGGCGAAGTCCGGTTCTCGCACGGTCGGTTCGGCGTACCGGCTCCCGCGACGGCCGAGCTGCTCCGCGGCGTACCCGTCTACGGCAGCGACGATGCCGAGACAGAGCTCACCCACACCGACCGGCGCTGCGATCATCGCCACGGCCGCGAGCCGGTTCGGCGCGATGCCGCCGATGACGATCGAGCGCATCGGTTACGCGGTCGGCAGCCGGGTATCCGACCCTCCGCGGATCTTGCGCTGCTCGGTCGGCACGGCCTTGCTCGCCCGGCGCGCGCGCGGCATCGACGACGGCGGAGGCTGGGTCGCGCGCGTCGGTTCGTTCCGCGAGCGCTCGTTCACGCTGCTTGTCGCCGCGATCCGTCGCGGCGTGCGCCTCGCGCTCGCGATGGATGCGCGCGGCTTCGCGACCTTGACCTGCCGTACGATTGCGCGACCGCAGCGGTTCACCGACCGCGATCGCGCGCTGCTGCTCGCGACATTGGCCGTCGCCATCGGAACGATCGCCCTCGGCGGTGCGCTCGGGACCTGGCGGGGATTGCTCCATTAGCTACTTCACTGTGAGCAGATACCGGACGAGGTCGTCGAGGTCCTCCTGATCGTGCCGCGGTCGAGACCGCGCGACATCGTGTCGGGATTTCCCCGACCGTCACCTCGAGCGCGATGATCCCCGCAAGCTCGGCCCATTCAGCGAGGCTCAGTAGGCGTCGGCGTCAGGCTGACGGAAGTCTTCGTCGTTCAGCTGCTCTCGGCGAGCGCATGCGTTGCAGTCGCTCGAGGCGGGCTCGACCACGTCGGCAGGTCGTCGGCCTCGATCGGGACTTAGGAGGAGGAAGTGGACGCTTCGGCTACGGAGGGCCCGCCTCGCGGGCGACGACACCGTACGGAACGCCGATGATCGCGTACGTCAGGAAGAGCGGCCACCCCTCGATGAGCGCTGCGCGGACATGCTCCCCCGCCCGCCTGCGGAGCTGCGTTGCTGTACTGCAGAACTTGGGGACCTCCGTGCCGCGGTCTGAGCCGGTCTCAGAAACCACCAACAATCTCATCTACGAAGCCCGCCGGATAACCCTGCTCGTGACTTCGTCGTTCGCGGGGCCGGACGGGTCGCTAGGACCGGGCTCCGCGCGAGGCCGACGGCCGGACCTGCTCGAAGCAGGAGCTGCAGTACACCGGCTTGTCGCCGCGGGGCTGGAACGGGACGCGGGCCTCACCGCCGCAGTTAGCGCAGGTCGCGGTGAAGAACTCGCGCGGGCCACCCATGCCACGGCCGCCGCCATACGTGTCGCCACCCGCCCCGCTGCCCGACGACCGACGGGCCGCGCGGCACGACGGACAACGGCCCGGCTCGTTCACGAGACCGCGGGACTGGTAGAACTCCTGCTCGCCCGCGGTCCAGATGAATTCCTGCACGCAGTCCTTGCAGGTCAGGGTCTTGTCAGAGAAACCGCTCGGCATTCGCGTAGCCACGCACCGAACGATACTCGCGTCAACACAGCGATCCGCTCGACCGAGCAGCGAAGCCGTCCTCATCGACGACCAGCTCGCCCTGTTGGCCAACCACAAAACGGACGATTTGTGTACGACGCCCCCGCCATGGGGCAGCAAAGTCCCGAAGCCTGCCCAATCACCAGAAACGGCGGCCATGTGGCATAAGGGGCCTGGCAACCCCGCGCACGTGCCGGCCGCTCGGCCCCGCGGTCAGTCCAGGCTGATCGACTCGCGGCGCCGCGGCGTCTCGGCGTCCTCGTCCACCTTCTCGATCCAGTGATCGAGGAACGAGCGCATCGCGAGGAGCTGCTCCTTCCGCGCCGCTCGGAGATGGGTCCGCGCGTCGGCCGGGAACAGCCGATCGATGAGCGAGCGGAGCGGACGGCCGTCCTCCTGGTTTGCCTCCACTTCGCGGAGTGTCGCCTCGAGCTGGGTGATGCGCGCCTCGAGCTCGGTAGTGGTGGCCATGGTCAACCTCCTGATGGGGTCTGAGGCGGTGCGGCGAACTCGATCCGCAGGACATTCCCTTCGAATTGTGCGCCGCGGGTGGGAGCCGCCACGAGCGCACGGGGGAGAATCAGGTTGCGCCGCCAGGAGCCGACCTGCAGCACGAGTTCGTCGGCGTTCCGCGAGAGCTGGACCTGCTCCTTCGAGGTGAATGGCAGCTCCAGCGATAGCACGAACCCGCCGTCCTGGCGGCGCACGGTGTACGGCCGGCCGCGGTAGAAGAACGCGGTCGGGTCCGTCTCGCCGAACAGGCTCC
>DATCOD010000108.1:0-10217 GCA_036564905.1 Candidatus Limnocylindria bacterium | reverse complement strand
GGCCCGGCCCGACCAGCGTGTATCCCGCGGCCCGCAGGCCGGCCGCGTCCCAGGCGCCGATGAACCCCTCGGCGTCGTCCGTGCTGAAGGCGGCGAAGATGTTCTTGGTGGGTTGGGCCTTCACGGCGGCGATGATCTTGGTCCAGTCGGCGCCGCTCTTCACGGGGACCGCGGTCCGGCCGGTCGCCCGGCCGCCGTTCTTGGCCAGCCCGTCGGTGAACGCGGCAGCCGACTCGGTGCCGAACGCGTCGTCGCCGTACACGACGAAGAAGTCGGGCCGTCCGTTCTTCGAGGCCCACTCGCCGAGCGGCTCGCTCATCTGCCACGAGGACGGAACGCTGCGGAACACGTAGGCGCTCTTGCAGCTCGGCGTGCAGCCCGGCGTCGCACGCGTGAGCGCATTCGCGCTGGCATTCGTGTCGATGTAGACGAGTTTCGATGCGTCGGCGGTATCGCGCAGCAGATACGCGGCCGCCGAGCCCACGCCACCGAGCAGCAGCTCCACGTGATCCTGGTCCAGGAACTGCTGGATCCGCACCGTGTTGATCGACGGGTCGAGCGCCGACTCGTCGTTGTACACGAGCTGCACCGACCGGCCGGCGAGGGCGCCACCCTTCAGCTTCAGGTAGAGATCGGCCGCGCGTCGCTGCGAGGCGCCGATGTCCGCGTCGATCGCGGACTCGGTGAACGGGATGAGAATGCCGATCTTCAGCGGCCCGAGAGCGGCAGCCGAAGGCGTCGGCGGCGCGCTCGCGGTGCAGGCGGCAAGAACGACGACGAACGTCACGAGGAGCGCCGGCAGACCGCCGGCGCTCCTCCACGACTTACTTGGCTGCGTTGACGTACTCATCGGTGTAGGTCTTGGACAGGTCGATGTTCGGGTTCTTGATGACGTTGTCGTTGAACTGCTTCATCAGCCCGAGCTCGAACTCCGGAGCGCCCTTGGTCATCTTTCCGTCGGGGCTGAACATCCCCATGCTGTCCTTGAGCGCCTGGACGTACGAGTCCTTGTCGCCCCCGTAGTAGTCGGCCGGGAGCTTCTCGGCGATCTCGAGCGGAGTGTGCGAGCCGATCCACTTGAGCGTCTTCACGTAGGCGTTCACGACGCGCTGGGTGATGTCCTTGTGCGCCGCGATGTAGTCGGCCTTCGCGAACAGCGAGATGAACGGGTAGTCGCCGCCGAGCGCGGCACGCGTGGTCTCCGGCTTGGAGAGGTCGACGAGCAGCTGACCATCACCGGTCTTCTGCATCCGCAGGACGGTCGGCTGGGTCGTGATGCCGACATCGATCTTGCCCTGCTTCATCGCCGCGATGAACGTGTCCCCGGCACCGGCGGCGACGTAGTTCACGTCGCTCAGCTGGAGGCCGGCCTTGAGCGCCATGACCCGCATGAGCGTGTGCGTCCCCGAGCCGATCCCGGTGACGCCGGCGTTGAGGCCCTTCCAGTCCTTCGGGGACTTGATGGTCGCGGCCTTCTGCTTCGAGACCATGACGAACTCACCGGGCTCCTGCAGGAGCAGGGCGACCATCGTGATCGACTTGCCGGCCGCGGCGATGTCGATGGTGTGGTCGTACGAGCCCGAGCCGAAGTCGACGTTCCCTGCGACGACCTCGACCGTCGTGTCCTTGCCCGACGGCTCGTCGATGAGGTCGACCGTGAGGTTCTGCTCGGCGAAGTACCCGAGCGCCTCGGTGAGCTTGTTCGGCAGGTAGATCTGCTTGTTCAGCCCGCCGACCATGATCGAGACCTTTGCCGCCGGGCCGGGCGCCGCCGCCCCCCCACAGGCCGAAACGACGAGGACCGCGATGATCGCGAGCGCTGAGATCCGGAACCGCATGTTCTCCTCCTTGCTATCTGCGCTAGATGGTCACGTCGGTGATCGCGTTGGGACGCCATTTGATGAGGAAGTCCTCGAGCCTGGTGACGAGCGCTTCCGCGATGATCGCGACGACGGCCAGGATGAACATCGCGGCGAAGACGCCGTTCGCGTTGAACGTGCCTTGGGCCGTCGCGATCATCAGCCCGATGCCCTTCCGCGCGCCGAGGTACTCCCCGACGATGGCTCCGACCAGGGCGAAGCCGAAGCTCGTGTGCAGGCTCGCGAGGATCCACGAGAGCGCGGACGGCAGGATGACGTGCCGTGAGAGCTGACTCTGGCTCGCGCCGAGGATGCGGGCGTTCGCAAGCAGGTCTCGGTCGACCTCGCGCACGCCCTGGAACGCGTTGAAGAAGACGACGAAGAATACGAGCACGACGGCGAGCGCCACCTTCGATGGGATCTCGAGGCCGAGGGCGATCGTGAAGATCGAGCCGAGCACGACCCGGGGCATCGCGTTCATCGCCTTGATGTACGGGCCGAGGACGTCCGACAACAGGCGGTTGCGGCCGAGCGCGACGCCGAAGATGATGCCGAGGATCACGCCGATGGCGAAGCCGAGGACGGTCTCCTCCAGGGTCACGGCGATCTGCTCCCACAGCGAACCCTGTGCGGTGCCCTTCTGCACCCATCCGACGAGCTGGCTCCAGATCCCCGACGGCTGACCGAAGAAGAACGGATCGACCGCGCAGGTGCCGCTGTCCGGACCATGGCAGCCGAGCCGAGTGGTGAGCTCCCAGCTCCCGATGATGAGGACGGCGAGGGCCACGCGCAGGGCGAGCACCAGCGCGCGACGCCGGCCACGTGCTTTCGCGCGCGCGACATCGAGGTCGTCCGCGACCGCGTCGGGCTGGATCAACGGCCTAAGACTCGAGACGGCGCTTGGTGCGCTCATAGCTAACGAGCACCTCATCTCGAAGGTCCTTCCAGATCTCCTCGTAGAGCTCGACGAACCGCGGCTGGAAGCGGATCTCGGCGATGTTCCGGGGACGCGGAAGGTCGACGCGGTACGTCCCCTTGACCGTGCCCGGTCCCGCGGTGATGACGACGACCCGGTCGGCGAGCCCGATCGCCTCTTCCAGGTCGTGGGTCACGAACACGACCGAGGAGCCGGTCGATGCCCAGAGGTCCAACAGCTCGTTCTCCATGAGCGCGCGCGTTTGGACGTCGAGGGCGCTGAACGGTTCGTCCATCAGCAGGATCCGCGGCTGGTTGATGAGCGTCTGGGCGAGCGCCACGCGCTTGCGCATCCCCCCGGACAGCTGGTGGGGGTAATAGCGCTCGAAGCCGGCGAGTCCGACGCGCTCGATCCATTCGCGCGCCTGGGCGTTCGCCTGGTCGGCGTCGGCACCGCGGAACCGTGGCCCGATCGCGACGTTCTCGAGGACGCTCTTCCACGGAAAGACGGCGTCACGCTGGAACACGTACCCGACGCTTCGCCCGACGGCCTGCACCGGTTCGCCGAACACGCGAACGGTGCCGACGCTCGGCGACTCCAGACCGGAGATCAGCGCGAGGGTCGTGGACTTACCGCATCCGGTGGGGCCGACGATCGCGCAGAACTCGCCCGCCGCCACGGTGAGGTCGAGATCGCGCAGGGCGGTGAACGACTTGCCGGAGGGCGACACGAATCGCTTCGCGACCCCGCGCAGCTCGATCGCCACCTTCGCATCGCCTTCCGACACCGTCCGGACACCTTGACGTCATGGAACCGCGAGGTACAGCGATTCGGTCGTTGCGCGCGTTCTGGTCATTTAGGTCGCCGAGCCGGCGGCGAAGACGACGCTCAGGCGGTCAGCCGATGGCCTAGCTGAGGTCCACCTAGGTCGCGGGGCCGATGGCGACCAAGTCGACGACCAGCCGGATCTCGTCGGTGACGCTGACGACGCGGAACGGGACCGACGGCGCGGACAGGCCGAAGTCCTCGAATTTCAGGGTCGGGTCCGCGGTGGCGGTCGCGGTCAGATCCGCGCCGGTCCGGGTCGCCGTCACGTCGAAGGTCACGACCTTGTCCTTGCCCTTGATCGTGAGCGTTCCGGTGAGGGTGAACGTGAGGTCGCCGGCAGCCGGGATCGGCGGCGTGAGCCCGGTGACCATCGTGGGCACGAACGTCGCGGTCGGGAACTGCCGGGTCGCGAGCGTGGTCTGCTTCACGAAGTTGTCGCGGTCACGCGAGTCGCTCGACAGCGTCGTGAGGTCGAACGTGATCTTGGAGCCGCTCGCGAACGTGCCGTCGGCGTTGAGCGAGAACGCACCTTTCGCACCGGCGGCGGTGAGGACCGCGTCCGATGGCAGGTTGAGCCCGACGAGCTGCTCGCGCACGCGCACGGTGGCCTTGGAGGCGTCGGTCACGATCCAGCTGAGCGCGGTCGCGGTCGCGGCTAGTCGTCGGGGCGGCTGTCGTCAGAGCAACGGTGGAGACCGCCACCGATGCCGTGCCGCCACACGCGGCCGCGACGAGTGCGACGATGGTCAGGGCCGCGACCCGAGTGGCGGTCTGCACGCGTGCCAGCCTACCGGGCGCGGGCGCACGACAGGCTAAATATCGGATAAGGACACTCGTCGCGGAGGGATACAGATGAACGCGTTCGATGCCGTGCGCACCGTCCTCGCGGTACGCCGCTACAGCGGCACGCGGGTCCCGCGCGAGCTCGTGCCGCGGATCCTCGAGGCGGGCCGGCTCACGGGGAGCTCGGTCAACAAGCAGCCTTGGCACTTCGTCGTCGTCGAGGAACGTGCGACCCTGGCGGCACTCGGAGGGATCATGCGGTCCGGCTCGTACATCGGGGACGCGTCGTTCGCGATCGGCGTGTTCACGGAGAGGGACAGCCCGTTCGGCGTGTCCGACGGGAGCCGCGCGATCCAGAACATGGTCGTGGCGGCATGGGCGGATGGCGTCGGCTCGAACTGGGTCGGCTTCGGCCCGATGCCCGAGGTCGAGAAGCTCCTCGGCGTACCGGCGACGCACGAAGGGCTGGCGGTCGTTCCGTTCGGATATCCCGCGGCGAAGCTCGGGCGCGGCCGCAAGACGCGCAAGCCGCTCGGGGTGGTCGCGAGCCGCGAACGCTTCGGGGTGCCGTTCTCCTAGCCGCTCACCGCTCTCCGAGCCATCTGAGGTAGCGGTCGGCGGAGCGTTCGAGCGCGTCGCGCCCGGCGCTGACGACATCGCGACCGTCCCACCCGCCGTAGATGCGCTCGAACGCGAATGGACGCAGTCGCTCGACGATCTGGCGCACGGTCGTCGCGGGCAGCGGGATGAGGTTCGGATAGCTGTACATGAAGCTCACGTAGCGGCGATCCATGACGACCGTCACCGAGTCGCCGCTGAGGAGCAGGCCGCGACCGCCGGCACCTCCAGCCCAATGCAGGACCTGTGAACCGTCGAAGTGCCCGCCGGTATTCACGAGCGTGAGGCCGGGCAGGATCTCGCGCTGGGTGCGATCCCAGAGGACGAGCGACGGCGTGCGGTACTGGACCCACTGCGCATCCGCGGCGTGGATGTAGATCGGACAGTCGCCGAACGCTGCGCTCCAGGTCGCCATGCTCGCGTAGAAGTGCGGATGCGAGATCGCGATCGCGCGCAGCCCACCGAGATCGCGTAGCGCCCGGACCGACGCGTCGTCCACCGCGGTGACGCAATCCCACATCACGGCGCCCGCCGGCGTGCGGACGATCAGCGCTCGCTGGCCGATCGCGACCTGAGGCGTCGTCGTGAGCTGGAACAGATCCGGCTCGAGCTCGCGGAGGGCGTTCACGTGGCCGCGCGCGCCGAGCGCTTCGACCGTCGTCCACTGCTGCCCGCCCCAGCCGACGTACTGGCGTTCGTCCTGGCAGATCGGACAATGCTCGGGAGGCTGCGCCGAAGGCGCGTACTGCACGCCGCACGTCCCGCAAACGAACGCGGGCATACCTAGTCGAACTGGACGGAGCGCTTCGAGAGACCGAGGAAGTAGCCGTCGATCACGGTCTCGGGCGACTCCTTCTTGTCGAGGCTCGCGCCGAGCGCGACGAAGAGCGGCACGAAGTGGTCGACGGTCGGGTGGGCGTAGCGGACCCCCGGCGCGCGGCGCTTGTAGTCGACGAGCGCATCGACGTCGCCCTTCGCGAGCGTCTCGGCGCTCCAGAGGTCGAACTCCTTCGACCAGGCGGGTGGCGTCGCGTCCGGCCGGAAGTCCTCGAGGAATGGAAGGCCGTGGGTCATGAATCCACTGCCGATGATGAGCACGCCCTCGTCGCGCAGCGGCGCGAGCTTCTTGCCGAGCTCGAGCAGCTCCTTCGAGTCGAGGCTCGGCATCGAGATCTGCAGGACCGGGACGTCGGCATTCGGATACATGACCGTGAGCGGCACGTACGCGCCGTGATCGAGCCCGCGCGCGGGCTCCTCGGCGATCGGCTGGCCGGGCAGGAGCTGCCGGATCCGCTGCGCCAGGTCGGGCGCTCCGGGCGCCTGGTAGGTCACGTCGTAGTACTTCTGCGGAAAGCCGTAGAAGTCGTAGAAGAGCGGGACCGGCGTGGTCGCGCCGATGGTGAGCGGCGCGTTCTCCCAGTGCGCGGAGACGACGAGGATCGATTTCGGCGCAGGCAGGTCGGCCGACCATCGCGCCAGCTGCCCTGGCCAGATCGGGTCGTCGACGAGCGGAGGCGCGCCGTGGCCGAGGTATAGGGCGGGCATTCGCGTGGCGGTCTTCAGGGTGTCGGTCATGGTGCTCCCTCCGGTAACACGTCACCCATCCGCGGCATTCCGCGTGTTCGGCGCGTGGCGAAGAACGAGCCGATCGCGATGAGCGCGAAGCCACCGGCGATCCCGGCGGTGAACGGCTCGCTGAGCAGCAGCACGCCGAGCACGAGCGCGACCACCGGATTGAAGTACGTGATGATCGTCGCCCGGATCGGGCCGACCTCCGCGATGAGCGCGAAGAACAGCAGGAACGCGAGCGCGGTGCACACGACGCCGAGGATCGCGACCGACAGCAGGACCTGGGCCGACGGGAGCGCCGCCGGTAGCTGCGCGATGCCGACGGGCGCGTAGGCGAGGGCCGTGAGGGCGAGCGATGCGGCCACGACGCCGACCGCCGGGGCGCCCTGGAGCCGGCGCGCGATGATCATCGGGCCGAGCGCGTAGCCGATCACCACCAGCCCGACCTCGCCGACGGCGACGAGATCATCCGTCGCGACGTCGAGCCCCACGACGAGGGCCACGCCGATGAAGCCGACGATCAGTCCGCTGACGCGCCGCAGATCGGGCCGGTCGTCGCCGCCGATGGCCCACACCAGCAGCGAGCCGACCAGAGGCACGCCCGCGATGAGCAACCCCGCGAGCGAGCTCGACAGCCGCCGTTCCGCATCGGAGAGGAGGATCCATGGCGCGGAGACCTCCACGAGCGTGTACGCGACGACCCAGCGCCAGCGCGCGAACAGCGGCCGGATGTCGCCACGGGCCACGGCGAGCGGCACGAGGATCGTCCCGGCGACGGCGGTGCGAAGCAGCACGAGCGTCGCCGGCGTGAGCTCGCCGACGGCGATCTTGATGAGCAGGTATGGGATGCCCCAGATCACCGCCATCGCCGCGAACAGGACCCAGCCGCGTCGCGTCACCGCGTGACGCGCGGCGCGGAGCTGATGAGCAGCACGCTCGCTACGAGCCAGACCGGCACGGCGAACACGTAGTAGGTGTTGATGAACCAGAGCTGCGTCGCAAGGAAGCCAGCGAGCCCTGCCGGGAACACCAGGAAGCCGGCTGAGCGCAATGAGACTCGCGGCCAGAACGGCAGTGCGCCGGCGACCCCCGCGAGCAGGACCGCGAGCAGGGCGAAGGCGAACCGCGGCTGATACGGCACCGTGCCACCCTCACCGAGGAGACCGGACCCGACGCTCACGATGCCGATCAGACCGCCTGCGCCCGAGAGCCACCGGGCGATGGACATGCCCACATTGTCAGGGACCGAGGGCTAGCCTGCGGCAGATGGATCTGCTCAACCTGGACGAGTTCGAGAGTGCCGCGCGGGCGACATTGCCGGCGATGACCTACGACTTCATCGCCGGTGGCGCCGACGACGAGCGCAGCCTCGCGGGCAACCGCGCGGCGTTCGCTCGCCGCGTGCTACGCAACCGCGCGCTGGTCGATGTCGCGACGCGCGACCTGCGGACGCGGCTGCTGGGCCTCGACCTTCCCCACCCGATCCTCCTTGCGCCGACGGCCCTGCATCGGGTCGCCCATCCGGACGGCGAGGCCGCGACGGCACGCGGGGCGGCCGCGGCCGGGGCGCTGTACACGGTGTCGACCGCGACGAGCATGCGGCTCGAGGACATCGCGGCGGCCGCGCCGCAGGGCCTCCGGTGGTTCCAGCTGTACCACCTCGGGCACCGCGAGGCGAGCGAAGAGCTGATCCGGCTCGCCGTGGCCACCGGGCATCGCGCCATCGTCCTCACCGTGGACGTGCCGCTGCTCGACCGCCGCGAGCGCGACCTCCGGAACGCGTTCACGCTGCCCGTTGGCGTCGCGATGGCCCACGCCTACGAGCCCGCGTGGGCGCCGCCCACCGACGACCGCTCGCGCGCGTGGGCCAGCCCGATCGCCAGCGCGAACCTGACCTGGGACGACCTCGGGTGGATCCGGGCGGCGGCCGGCAGCCTGCCGCTCCTGTTGAAGGGCATCGTCCGTGGCGACGACGCGGAACGCGCCCTCAACCTCGGCGTGGACGGGATCTGGGTGTCCAATCACGGTGGCCGCCAGCTCGATGGCGCGATCGCGACGCTCGACGCGCTCGCCGATGTCGCGAAGGCCGTCGCCGGAAACTGCGCGATCGTGGTCGATGGCGGCATCCGCCGGGGGACGGACGTGATCAAGGCGCTGGCGCTGGGCGCCGACGCCGTCGCGATCGGCCGGCCGCAGATGTACGGGCTCGCGGCGGGCGGCGCGGACGGCGTGCGGCGCGTCGTCGAGCTGCTGCGCGCGGAACTCGACCTCGCGATGGCCCTCGTCGGCGCTCCGTCGCTCGCGGCTTTGGAGCCGGATCTGGTCGGCTAGCTCAGGCCGGCTGACCCTCGAGCCGCACGAAGTAGGTCTCGCACGCAAGCTCCACGAGCTCCGGCGTGATCTCCGACGGCTTGCCCAGGAAACGCGCGGCAGCGTCGAGGTGACCCATGAGATCACGTGGATGGCACGAGCGAAGGGCAATGTTCCGCTGCGCGCAGTACTGAGCGATCCAGTCGGCGGCCTGCGGATAGAAGACGATGTTCCGGCTTTCGCACACCCGTCGGAGGATCTCGGCGAATTCCGGCGGCGAGGGTGGCCTGATCTCGATCTTGTATTGGATCCGGCGCAGGAACGCCTCGTCCACCAGCGACGAGGGGGTCTTGTTCGTTGCGAATACCAGCAGCAGGTCGAACGGAACCTCGATCTTTCGGCCGTCATTCGTCGTCAGGAAGTCGACATCGCGATCCAGCGGAACGATCCAGCGGTTCAAGAGCTCCGCGGGCGATGCGCGCTGGCGGCCGAAGTCATCGATGAGGAGCACGCCACCGTTCGCCTTCATCTGGAACGGTGCCTGATGGACTTGAGACGACGGATCGAAGACGAGGTCGAGATCCTCCAGCGTCAGCTCGCCACCCACCTCGACGAATGGGCGCGTGACCGGAACCCAGCGACGGTCGAAGCGCGCATCGAGCGCGACGAGCGGCTTGTGCCGGGATGGGTCGTAGACGCGGATGATCTGATCGTCGATCACGATCGCGTACGGGAGCACGATGCTGCCCCTGAGTATCGAGGCCAGTGTCTTCGCGATCGTCGACTTCCCCGTGCCCGGAGGGCCGAACAGGAAGATGGACCGGCCGCTATTGATCGCGGGGCCGAGCTGCCGGATCGTTCGTTCGGGTAGGACGAGCGCCTCGAGCGCCTTGCGAAGCTGGTTCATGCTGACGTGGACGTCACCGATCGATTGCGCGCGCACGCGCGCCGCGTACGCAGCCAGTGGCACCGGAGCCGGACCGATGTACCCGTTCCGGGCCAGCGCCTCCTTCGCGCGATCGATCCCCTTGGCCGACAGCGAGTAGAAGAAGCTCGAAGACGTGATCCCTGTGCCGCCCTTGACCTCGATCTGGTGCTCGATCTTCAGGAAGTCGAGGACGGGCTGCAGGATCCGGCCCAGCGGGAGGCAGAGCGCCTGGGAAAGATCGGACGCCGTCGTTGGTCCCCGCTGGTACAGGAGCTTCAACGTCAGGTCAGCGATGAGCGCTGGGCTGAGTCCGGTCTCCTCGGGCGTCGCCGGCGCGAGCGGCGCGTACTGCTCCGCCGTGTTCGGCGGCGCGAATTCGGCTACTGGCTCGGATTCGATCGCCATG
>DATCOD010000107.1:0-15429 GCA_036564905.1 Candidatus Limnocylindria bacterium | reverse complement strand
GGCCGGAGATCGGGACGATCCAGAGCAGCGGGTTGTTGGCGAAGGCGTCCAACGGCGCGCGTCCTCCCATGCAGAGCTATTGACCACAAAAAGAGAGCGCCCGCCCCGAACGGAGGGGGCCGCAGCGCTGTCGCGAATTGTAGCCAGCGGCCGCGCGAGGCGCAAATGACGGCGCGGCAGAACGGCTATCGTTCGAAGCGATGCCACCCCAGAAAGCTTCCAAGTCCGCCCCCAAGGCGGATGCCAGCGAGAAGGCGAAGAGCGCCGACCGCGACTGGCTGACCACAGCCGAGCTCGCGGCGAAGATCGGCTGGCGCGAGCACGCGCTACGCGACGCGCTGCGCGGGAAGGACCTCGAGGGGGTCCGCCGGACGTCGTTCGGCTACCACATCGACGCGAGCGCCCTGGACCAGATCAAGACCACGCTCGGCGCGCCGCCGCCCAAGGGGAACGCCTCCAAGCGCGTCTAGGACGGGCGCTTTGCGGGCGATCATTTCCGACGTTGGGGGGACGCTTCTTCGCGAACATCCCCTGCTCGACGACAAGAAGTCTGCCGGCTTCGGACCGAGCGGCTCCGCGGAGCGTTCGGCGAGCCGTGCTGGTGGTTCGACGATCTCGCCCGATATTTCGCGTCGGACCGGCGCACGGATCCGACCCACCGCCAGAACTGCCGCGCCCAGGTGCGTGAATACCTACGGACCGCAGGTGTCGACATGGACGAACGACAGGCCGAGCTCGTGGACGCGGCCTGCTGCCTACCGGGACCGGTGATGGAGGCCATGGATCGCCTCGGCGGCTAGAGCTTCACGACCCCCAGCTGTTGCATCTGGCCGAGCGTGTCGTAGCAGGCGTGGATCTCGACGACCTTGCCGTCCACCAAACGGAACGTGTCGATCCCGCGGACCGCGAACTCGGTGCCCGTGGGCAGGAGTCCCATGAGCGTGCTGAGGAACGTGCCCCGCATGACGAAGCGCGTCGCGACATGCTCGCCGTCGGTGAACTCCTGCTCGATGTCGAATCGGATATCGGGGAACGCCTCCGCGAGCTGCGCGGCGAAGTTCTGGAACGCCCGCCGGCCGCGGAGGACCTCCCCGGTCACGGTGGTGAACTCGACGTCGGCGGCAAGCACCTCTTCCGCCGCGGCGAGGTCGCCGCGGCAGATGATGTCCTCGAAGCAGCGCCGGACGATCGCGCGAGGATCGGTCACGCCGGGAACTCTACGCGGCACGCCGTCAGGCCCTCTTCCGCAGCCTCGCCGGCAGTATCTGGAGCTCCTCGCGGTACTTGGCGACGGTCCGCCGGGCCAGGATGATCCCGTGATCGTTGCGCAGTTTCTCGACGATCTCCTGATCGGAATGCGGGTGGCCGAGATCCTCCGCCCCGATGATGTCCTTGATGACGTCCTTCGTGCCCAGCGAGGCGGTGAAGAACATCGAGAACGGAACGACCTGACCCGCCGGTAACAGCACGAACTTCCCCGCCGTCGCGCGGCTCACCGTGGACTCGTGCATCCCGATGCGCTCGCCGACCTCCGCGCGCGTCAGCGGGCGAAGGCTCTGGATGCCCCGCTCCAGGAAGTCATGCTGGCATTCCACGATGACCTGCGTGATCCGCGCCATGGTCTGACGGCGCTGGTTGATGTTGTCGATGAAGAACTTCGCGCGGGTGACGTACTCACGGATGTGCTGCTTCTCCTTGTCATCCATGGTCGGGAGCTCGGTCTTCGCCGTGCGCGCCGCCTGGATCTGGCCGACCAGCTGGCGGTAGACGGGATTCACCTTCAGGGAGAAACGGCGCGACTCGATCACCTCGACCTCGAACTCGTTCTGGTCGCTCTTCACGATGATCACATCGGGCCGGAGCGTGACCTGCCGCCCGCCGATGCTCGTGCCATCCGGCCCGGCCGCGAAGGCGTGCGCGGGATATGGATTGAGGTTGCCCTTGATGTAGTCCCACGCAGCCTGGACCTCGTCGCGGCTGATGTGCAGCGTCTGCGCCACGTCGCCGAACTTGTGCTCGCCGAGCTCGCGAAAGTGATCGGCCACGATCGCGCGCGCGTGTGGCGGCACCGCTTCACCGGCCTCCGCCAGATGCGCCATCTGGACGAGCAGGCACTCCTGGACATCGCGCGCGCCGAGGCCCCACGGCTCGATGGATTGGATGACCTCGAGCACGCGCAGCGCGTCCTCCACCGAGACCTGGCAGGCCCGCGCCGCGTCGTCGAGGCTGCCCTCGAGGTACCCGCTGTCGTTGAGGTTCCCGATGAGGTATTCGGCGACGACGTGGAGCCGCTTCGGCAGGAGCACCCGCACGTTCCACGAAAGGTATTCGGCGAGCGTCTGCTCGGCCTCGGCGCGGACGATCGGGTCGAACTCGTCCCCCGCTTCCTCGTCGCGGGCCATGAGGCTCGTGCCCTCGAGCGGCTCGCTGTCGCTGTACTGATCGGAGGCGCCGGCCTTGCCCGCGCCGAAGCAGCTCAGGCAGACGCGGCCGGTGAGCGGGTTGCCGCACAGCGGGCAGACGTGGACCTCTTCCAGATCGAGCGCGGGGTTCTCCTCGAGCTCCTGGTTGATGGCGTCCTGGAGCTCCAGGGAGGAGAGCTGGAGGATGTAGTTCGCCGCGATCTGCTTGGGTGTGACCTTGAGCTGTTGCTGAGGCAGTAGGCGCAGGTCCACTTCATCTACCTTACCGCAGTGGTCGTGACGGCTGAGCTCCCGCTCATCGTGTCCGCGGCCGCGCTCGCGGTCGTCGCGCTCTTGCTCTCGCTCGCTCCCCGCGCGCGGCTCGGCGCGTGGCTCGCGATCGGCTTCGCGCTGATCGGGTCGATCGCGCCGTTCGCGCTCGCGACCGTGATCGACCCGGCACGAGCCGCGGGCCGCGCGCTCTGGGAATGGTCGGCCGCCGGAGGTCCCACCGTGCAGGCGAGCTACCGTTTCGATGGGATCGCGGCCGTCGGCGTCGGGGTCGGCGCCGCCTATGCCGCGGCCGGGCTGTTCGGCGCGGCGCGCGCCGCGCGGCGGCATCCGCTCCTGCCGAGCGCGATCCTTTCGCTCGGGCTCGTTTTCTTCGCGCTGGTGGTGAGCGAGGATCTCATCGCGGGCACCGTCGTCCTGGGCGTCCTCGCCTCCGTCACGATCCTGGCGACGCTGGCCGTGGCGCCGCTGCCCGCGACGACGCGCCTCGCCGCCTATCTCGCGGTCGGCGTCCAGTTCTTCGTGCTCGCGGCGCTGCTGCTCTCCCGCTTCGGTGGCGCATCGTTCCGATTCGATGCGATCTCCCCCGGGTCGGTGAGCCCCGGCGCGATCCTGGCGGCGTCGATCGGCGCGGCGCTCTTCGCCGGCCTTTACCCGTTCATCCCGTGGCGCTTCCGCACGCACCTCCGGGCGCCCGATCTCGAACGGCTGCGCGGGGTGATCACGATGCCAGCCGGCGTCGGGGCATCCGTCCTCCTCCTTCGCCTGCTCGGCACGACCCGCGGCGACATCACCTCCGTGTCGCTCCCCGCGGTCCCGGTCGAGTGGCGCGCGCTCGTCGCCGTTGTCGCGCTGGCGCCGGCGGGCCTCGCGGCCTGGCGGCGAGGTCGCCTGAGCTCCCGAGGCGCGCTCCTCGCCATGCTCCTCATCGCGTTCCTCACCGCCTATCCCGCGTTCCATTGGGCGCACCTGATGCTCCTCGCCGCGTTGCTCAGCGTGCTCTACGCGGCCGCGGTCTCGCTCGCGCTCCCGGAGCAATGGGACGTCGTGCGGTACGACGTGACCCTCGCGGCGTTCTGGATCGCGCTCGCGGTCGGGACCCCGACCGCGCTCGCGGGCGGGCTGTTCATCCTCGTCGCGGATGCGTTCGTCGCGCTCGCTGAGTCGATCTGGACGCGTGGCGGGTACGTCGTCGTGATCTCCGGGTCGGCTGCGACCGTGACCGGGCTCATCATCATCGGGCTCGGCCTGCTCGGCGCGCGGGACGCGGGCGCGCAAGGTCTCGCCATCACGGGGCTCCTCGCGATCGCTGCGCTCATCCTCGTCCATGTCGGGCGGCGTCTCGACGTGGTGTCGGTGCCGCTCGCGCTCGACGGGCTGGCCGCGGCGGCGGCGCTGGGTATCACAACGCTCATCGGGCTCGCGATCTCGGTGCCGCTCTATCAGGGCGTCACGGCGGCCTTCGGCCGTCCGTTCGAGCCGAGCGTCACGAATACGCCGCTCGGTTTCATCACGGCGGTCGCCGTGGCGACGCTCCTTGTCGTGATCGCACGATCGGTGCGACCATTCATGCCGGATCTCGCACCGTTCGCCACGCGTCTGCGCGGGGTCATCGCGGTCGCGGACCCGGTCCCCGCCGGGCATGCGGCGTTCGCCGCGCTCGACGCGATCGCGTCACGGACCACCGCGACGTTCAACCTGTTCGAGCAGCGCGCCGGAGTGTGGCTCGCGACGCTCCTGATCATCGCCGTCCTCGTCTGGTCCGTCCGCTAGGTGATCTACCTCGGGCTGATCGCCCTCATCACCCTCATCGCCAACAGCCTCAACCGCCTCCGGCTCATCGCTCTCGCGTTCGTCGGTATCGCGTCCGTCGCGAGCCTCATCGCGTCAGCGGCCGCGACAGCGCCGCAGGTCGCGGTCACCGGGGTGGCCGGCCTCGCCGCGGCCGGGATCCTGTACGTCGCGGCGCGCGACGGTCGGTACGGCGAAGACCCCGGGTGGCGGCTCTGGCTCGGCACGTTCACCGCGGCGATCGTGACGCCGCTCGCGTACGCCTCGTTCCGCACGATCTCCGGCGAACCGGCCGCGCTCCCACTGTTCCAGGACGGATCGGGCGTCGTCGTCGAGGTGGCCGGTACCTGGCTGCTATCGAGCGGCGTCGCGATCATGCTCACCGCGCGAAGCGCGGTGCGTGTTTCGCTCGCGGCGCTGGTCATGGTGACCGGCGTGCAGCTCCTCGCGCGGCTGGCACCTGAACCGCGGCTCGCGACCACGCTCGCGCTCGCCTGGCTCGAAGTGGTCGTGGCGCTCACCGGCGCCTTCCTGATCGTCAACGAACGCGCCGTGCGGGACGCATGACGGTCATCGCACCCGCGGCCCTGCTCGCGCTCGCGGCGTGTGCGGCATTCGCGCTGCGGAAGCGCGTCGACGAGGTCGCGCGGTTCAGCCTCGTGTCGATCCTGCTCGCGTTCATCCTCGTGAGCCTCACCCCGGCGGACACGACTGCGAGCCTCCTCGATCTCGACCTGCGCGTGTCAGCGCTCGGCCGCCTCGCCGGGCTCGTCCTGCTCGTGACGATCGCGATGCTCCTGGTCGACGTCCTGGTCGGCGAGCCGGCGTACAACTTCTTCCCCTCGGCGCTCGCCGCGGGGGCGGTCGTGCTGGCCGTCCTGGTGGTCTCGTCGCCGATCGTGATCCTCGCCCTCCTGTTGATCGGCCTGCTCGTCCCGGTCGGCACGTTCACGTTCCAGGTCCACCGCAACCGCAGCGTCGAAGCCGCGGTCCGGCACTACTCCTTCGTCGTGCTGGGGGGATCGCTCGGGCTCGGGTCGCTCTCGCTCGCGGCGAGCCTGCCGAAGGACCAGCCGGCGACCACGGTCGTGCTCCTCGTGGTGCTCCTGTTCGTCGCGTTCGCGCTCCTGCTCGCGGCCATCCCATTCCACACCCACGCCGCGCTCCTGGCGGCCGAGGCGCCGGCGTCCGCTTTGGCCTTGTACTTCGGGGTGCTCGTGCCGGTCACGTTCATCGCCTTCGCCGAGATCCTCGCGGGCAGCGGTCTCCTCCCGGCGATCGTCCAGGTCGGCAAGGTGCAGGATCTCCTCTTCGGCATCGGACTCACGTCGGCGCTCGGCGGCGCGCTCCTCGCGGCCGGCGCGAACGACCTGCGCAGACTCGTCGTCTACGCCGTCATCTCGAACCTCGGCTCCGCGCTCGTCGGGATCGCGACGTTCTCCGGTCCGGGCATCATCGGCGGGATCGCGACCGCTCTGGTCACCGGTGCCTGCGCGACCCAGCAGCTCCTCGCAGCAGGCACGCTCGAGCGGCGAGCAGCGGGCGAGCGCCCCAATGTGACGCACGCGCCCCTCGCCGCGGGCGCGTTCATCGCCGGAGGCATCGCCATGATCGGCGCGCCGCCGCTCGTGACGTTCCCCGGACACCTGTTCGTGGACCTCATCGCGTACGCCGTGTCGGGATTCGCCGGCAGCGCACTGGTGGCGGCGGCGATCCTCCTGCTGATCGCGCAGCTGCGGGCGGGAGTGCGCCTCTTCGCCGGTTCACCCGAGGGGTGGCGCATCGAGCCACGTCCGGTCGCGGGAGCGCTCGGCGGGCTGATCTTCCTCGCCCTGCTCGCCGGTGGCATCACTCCGGACGCGTTCCTCCGGCCGATCGCCGCGTTCGCCGACGAGTTCCTGAAAGCGCTCCGGCCGCTCTAGCCGTCGGTGCCGGTAGTCAACCGGCTGGCCACGTCGACGAGGGCCGTGAGCTCGAATGGCTTGCTGAGGTAGGCATCCGCTCCGAGCTGCGCGGCCCACCGCTTCGCGCTCGAGCCCGCGGTCATGATGACGGTCGGGACGCGCAGGCCACGCCCGCGGATCGCCGCGATGAACCCCTCGCCATCGAGCACCGGCATGTTCATGTCCAGCAGCACGACCGCGGGCTGATCCGCTTCGACGAGTCGGAGCGCTTCCGCACCATTCGCGGCGGTCACCACGCTGAACCCGTGCTCTTCGAGCATGTCGCGGATCATCTGGACGATCGCCGGATCGTCGTCGGCCACCAGGACGTGACGGGTCGCGACCGCGCCGCTGGCATCGGCGTGACACGTCGGATCGATCTTCCGGTGGCAGACCGCCGCGCGGGCCGGATCCCATCCGCCAAGCCAGCCGATCACGGCAGCGGGCGCCATCGGCCGCGCGATGTGGTAGCCCTGCGCCACGTCACAGCCGAGCGCCGCCAGCAGCTCCCAGGTCTCCCGGTCCTCGACGCCCTCCGCCACCACCTCGAATCCGAGATCATGGCCGAGCGCGATCGTCGCCCGGACGATCGCTTCGCGCCGATGATCGATCGTCATCGGGATCACGAACTGCCGGTCGATCTTCACCGCGTTCACCGGAAGCGTCGCGAGATACCCGAGCGACGAGTACCCGGTGCCGAAGTCATCGATCGAAACGACGAACCCGAGCTTCCGGACGACCCCGACCGCAGCGAAGGTCCGCTCCGGCGAGCGCATGAGGGTCGTCTCGGTGATCTCGAGGTCGAACCACTCCGCGCACGCGCCCGTGTCGCGCAGGAACTCAGCGAGCAGGCCGGGGAACAACGGATCCTGCATCGTCTCGACGCAGATGTTCACCGCGACGCGCAGGTCGGGCGACCGCTCGCGCCAGGCCGGAATGAGCGGCGCCGTCTGGCGGAGGACCGCGAACGCGAGACGCGTGGCCGTGCCGCCGCGCTCGGCGAGCGGGATGAAGATGGCGGGCGGGATCTGGCCGCGTACCGGATCGAGCCACCGGGCAAGCGCCTCGAGCCGGATGACCGCGCCGTTGCGGAGATTGACCTCTGGCTGGAGCGCGATCCCTACCCTGCCACCGGCCAGCGCCGTCGCGAAATCCGCTGGGGTCAGGGCAGCACTGGGACCTTCGATGATCGAGCTGATGTAGGCCTAACGCGCTCTCGGTCGCTGACCGTAGCCTGATCGCGGTGTCGGGCCGGTGTCAGTTAAAAGATAGTTATTCCAATGCCGGTCAGAATTTATCCGCTGGCGGTCGGCTCGCCGGCCAGCCCTCAGCTGGGAGCGCCCTCGTCACTGACCCAGCGCTCGACGTCGCGGGTGTAGGCCACGACCCCCTCCGGGAACCAGAGCGCGATCTCGGCCGCGGCGGTCTCGGGCGCGTCGCTCGCGTGCACGAGGTTCCTGAGCCCGACGAGCGCGTAGTCGCCGCGGATGGTGCCCGGCGCGGCCTCGTGCGGACGGGTCGCGCCGACCATCGCCCGGACGATCGCGATCGCGTTCGGACCTTCGAGCACCGCGGCCACCACCGGCGACGCGCTGATCGTCTTCACCAGGTCCTCGTAGAAGAACTTCCCCTTGTGGACGGCGTAGTGCCGCTCCGCGAGCGAGCGTTCGACCTCCACGAGCCGCAGCCCGGCGATCCGGAGGCCACGCCGTTCGAAGCGGGTGATGAGCTCGCCGGCGATCGCCCGCTGCACGGCGTCCGGCTTGAGCACGATGAGGGTCCGCTGGATGTTCTCGGTCACGAGGCCTTCTCCATCGCTCGTTCTTCGTCCGATTCGGGCGCGGCCAGTTCGCTCACCGTCGCGCGCGGGCCGACCGCGGCGAGATACGCGAGCTCGGGGCGCAGGTAGCGCTGCGCGACGCGCTGGATGTCCGCGGCCGAGATGCCGTCGATGATCGCGGTGAGCTCCTCGACACTGCGGATCCGGTCGAGGAAGAGCTCTTGCCCGGCGAGCCAGCTCGATACGCCGCGGGAGTGCTCGAGCCGCAGCTCGATCCGCCCCTTCACGAAGTCGCGCACCCGCAAGAGCTCCGCCTCCGCGACCGGCTCGTCGCGCAGCCGCGCGACCTCCGCGAGGGCGGCCGCGACGGCCTCGCGCGCGCGGGTCGGGGCGACGCCTGCGTAGATCACGACGTGTCCCGCGTCCGAGTAAGTCGAGATGTACGAGTGCACGTCGTACGCGAGCGCACGCTTCTCGCGGATCTCCAGGAACAGCCGGCTCGACATCCCCTCCCCGAGGATCGCGTTCATCATGTCGATCGCGAACTTGTCAGGGTGCAGCTGCGGGACGCCGCGCCAGCCGATACAGACGTGGGCCTGCTCGCCCTTCTTCGCGAGCGTGCGCGTCCGCGTGCGCCCCGCCCGCGGCGCGGGCTTGCCGGAGATCGGCGCGCGCTTCGGCAGGTCGCCGAACCGCGAGCGCACAGCGGCCATGGCCTCGGTCTCGTCGATGCGACCGGCGATCGCGACCACGATCCGCTCCGGCGCGTAGTGGGTCTCCATGAACTCGCGCAGCCCCGTCGCGGTGAGGCCGAGGACGACCGGCGGGCGGCCGGCGATCTCCCAGCCCAGCGGATGGCTCGGATACAGGAGCTCGTCGATGAGGGTGTGGACGCGATCCTGCGCCTGATCGCGGTACATCCGGATCTCTTCGACGATGACGTTGCGCTCCGACTCGACGTCGGACTCGCGCAGCAGCGGCGCCCGCACCATGTCGGCGACGACATCGAGCGCGAGCAGGTAGTGGCGCGCCGGCACGAACGACGAGAAGACCGTGGCCTCCTTGTCCGTTGAGGCGTTCACCGACCCGCCGACGCCCTCGATGTGCTGGCTGATCTCGGACGCGCTCGGCCGGTGCGCCGTTCCCTTGAACACCATGTGCTCGAGGAAGTGGCTCGTCCCGGCATTCAGCTTCGTCTCGGCGCGGGAGCCGACGCCCACATACACGGCGATCGAGGCCGACCGGGCTTCGGGCATGTCCCTGACCAGCACGCGCACGCCGTTCGGCAGCACCACACGCTCGTATCGCATGGCTACGACGCTAGCAGGGCTGCGCTATTCCGCCGCGGTCCAGGCGCCGTAGCTGATCACGAGATCCGCGCCGGCGCGCCGCGACGCGGCCAGGGTCTCGCGCTCGGCGGCCGGACCGTCGAGGTCCTCGGCCGCCGCGATGAACGCCGCATGCTCGTCCGCGGTGTGGAAGGAGATCAGGGGACGGGGTATGAGCGGCCGCAGCCCCGCCACGATGTCGAGCGCGGGTGTGCCCGGCATCACGATGACGGCGTCCGCGCCATCGGCGACGTCGCGCAGAGCGCGAGCCCGCGATGCGCTCGGATCGTCGGACGCCAGGAGCGGCACCGCCCGCTCGCGGATCGGAGCGGCCTGCACCAGCAGTCGCTGGATCGCGTGGAGGCTGCTCTCGAGCGTGGCCATCGCTGCGACCGGCACGCCGTCATGCTCCCCGGCGAGCGACCGCCGGACGGTGCCCACACTGCCGTCGAGCATGCCGGACGGGATGACCAGGTCCGCCCCGGCGTCGGCCTGGGCGAGGGCGATCTCGCCGAGCCGCTCGAGCGTCCCGGCCACGTCGGCTCCGCCGTCCCGGAACAGGACGCACTGACCGTGTTCGGTGTACGCGCAGACGCAAGCGTCGGTGGCTACCCCCAGCTCCGGCACGGCTTCCTTCACGGCGCGGATCGCGCGGAGCAGGATGTGGTCGCGCTCGCTGGCGATGAACGCGCGGGCATCCTTCCGGTCGGTCGCGCTGAACAGGAGCAGTCCCGCGAACCCCGCGGACGCCGCGGTACGGGCATCACGCACGAGCTCGGTGAGCGAGAGGCGTTCGAGGTGGCCGGTGCCTTCGACCGTCTCGCGGTCCTCGACCAACGCCGACACGACGACCGGGAGGATCATTCGGGAGGCGAGACGGTCACCGCGCAGGGCTCGCGCCCACACCGGGTGTTCGGCGAGCGGGCGGCGGGCGACGGTCTCCGGACCCATCGCCCTCATGGTAGTCACGGCCCACCAGCATCCACCGCGATGAGCCACGTCCGACCGCTGTTCGCGGCCGTGTTCGCGGCGTCGCTCCTCGCGACCCTTCCGCAGGCTGCCCGCGCGGATGACGCTCGCTCGCCGTTGCCCGTCCGGGCCGCTGTCGGACCGATGCGCCACCTGTGGCAGACGGTCAACAATTGCGGGCCGGCGTCGGTGGTCATGGCGCTGTCCACCTTCGGCATCGAGGCGGATCAGGAGGAAGCGCGCCTCGCGCTCCGCGGTCCCGACCTGCGCCGGGGCATGGGCCCGGGCCCCGTCGACCCATGGGTGACGCAGCGCTACGGGTTACGGTCGGCGTCACGCCTGAACGGCACGACCGATCTCATCAAGGAGCTCGTCGCCAACGGCTTCGCGCCGATGGTGACGCAATGGCTGCAGGATCCGACCATCTCGCGGATCGCGCACTGGCGCACCGTGCGCGGCGACGACGACGACCTCGGCGTCTTTTACGTGAACGACCCGACGCTCGGCGCGAACGTCCCGCTCTCGTACGACTGGTTCGACTCGAACTGGCAGGCCTTCAGCTACCGCTGGATGGTCCTGTACCGGCCCGGTGACGCGGCCCGGCTGCAGCAGATCGTCGGAGCGGACTGGAGCGAGATCGGGATGCGCGATCGGTTCTACGCACGCGCGAAGGCGGATGCGTATGCGCAGGAGACGAGCAGCGCATGGCTCGCATACGGCGAGGCCGCCTATCAGGACGGCTGGTTCGGCGAGGCGGTGGCGGCATTCCAGCGCGGGATGCAGCTCGGCTCGGCGACCGGTGTCTTCACAGTACGCAGCAGCTACCCGCAGGCACTGCGCGCGCTCGGTCGGCAGAGCGACGCGAACGCCGCGGCCGCGATGCTCACCGGCCTCGCGACGACGCCACCGGCGGTCGTGGGATCGCCGGACAGCTACGCCCTGTTCATCGCGTTCCTGCGCGCGCACCAGAACGACGGCGTCGCCCTGACCGAGAATTAGGCCAGCAGCTCACGCGTTCGGAGCAGCCGCTCCCCCGCCTCGCGCAGCAGGTCGTCCGTCTTGCAGAACGTGAACCGGATGAGGTCGCGCCCGAGCTCCGGACGCGAGAAGAACGACGACCCGGGCACCGCCGCGACGCCGACCTCGGCCACCAGCCGCCGCGCGAACGTCGCGTCGTCCCCGGCGCCGAAGCCCGAGATGTCGCAGAGGATGTAGTACGCGCCCTCGGGCAGCCGCGGCCGGAAGCCGGCGCGATCCAGGGCCGCGAACAGCGTGTCGCGCCGCTCGCGGTAATGCGCCGAGAGGTCCCGGTAGTAGGGCGCGCCGAGCGTGAGGCCCGCCGCGACCGCCTCCTGGAGCGGCGCGGGCGCGCCGACGGTGACGAAGTCGTGGACCTTGCGAATTCCGTTCGTCAGCTGCGGCGCGGCGACGATCCACCCGACCCGCCAGCCGGTGACCGAGAAGGTCTTCGAGGCTCCGGAGATCGTCACGGTCCGCTCGGCCATCCCGTCGAGCGTCGCGATCGGGATGTGTGGGCCGCCATACCGGATGTGCTCGTAGATCTCGTCGGTGATCGCGATCGCGTCGAACTCGCGGCACAGCCCGGCGATGAACTCGAGCTCGTCCTTCGTGAAGATCCGGCCGGTCGGGTTGTTCGGGCTGTTCACGATGATCGCCTTCGTGCGCGCGGTGAACGCCGCGCGGAGCTCGTCGCGATCGAACGCGTATTCCGGCGGCCGGAGCGGCACGAAGACCGGTTTCGCGCCGCAGATCGCCGCGTCGGGACCGTAGTTCTCGTAGAACGGCTCAAGAACGACGACCTCGTCGCCCGGATCCACGATCGCAAGGAGCGTCGAGACCATCGCCTCGGTCGCGCCGCAGGTCACGGTGAGCATCGTCTCGGGATCGACCGATAGGCCGTACGTCTCGCCGTAGCTCCGCGCGAGCGCATCGCGCAGCGCCTTGCTGCCCCAGGTGATCGCGTACTGGTTGATGTCGGCGTCGATGGCCTGCTTCGCCGCGTCCTTCAAGAGGTCGGGGGCCGGGAAGTTCGGGAAGCCTTGCGCGAGGTTGATGCCGTCGTGGACCGCGCAGAGCCGGGTCATCTCGCGGATGACCGACTCGGTGAAGCCCTCCGTCCGAGCGGCCAGCGCGCGCCTCGCCACCCTCAATAGCCGACCGTCCGATCCACCAAGTTGAGGAGTGGCTCGCCGGCTTTGAACCGCCGCACGTTCTCGGTGACCAGGGCGAGGCTACGTTCACGTACCAGCGGCGACGAGTTCGAGATGTGCGGCGTGAGGATCGCGTTGTCGAGCGACCAGAGCGGGCTCTCCGGCGGCAGGGGTTCGGTCTCGAAGACGTCCAGGGCCGCGCCGCCGATCCGCTTCTCCGTCAACGCGGACGCGAGCGCGACCTCGTCGACGATCGGGCCGCGCGCGATGTTGATGACCCAGGCCGTCGGCTTCAGCGCACGGAGGATCGCGTCCGACACCATGCCGCGCGTCCGGGGAGTGAGGGCTGCCGTGACCGCGAGGTAGTCCGCCTCGGGCACGACCTCCGCGAAGCGGTCGGTCGACACGATGCGGTCGAGCGGAAGCGGGGTCGCGTCGCGGCGGGTCACGTCTCGACGCACTCCGATGATCCGCATCCCGACGCCGCCGGCGAGCCGCGCGAGCTCGCTGCCGATGCTGCCCAGGCCGAGGATGACGAGCGTCGCCCCGCGGATCTCGGCGTGCAGCGTTTCACGCTGCCACTCGTGGCGGCCCTGGGCGGCGAGATGCTCCGGGAGGCGTTTCGCGCCGGCGAAGATCATCGCGATGACGTGTTCGGCGATCGGGATGTCGTACGCGCCCGTGTTGTTCGTGAGGAGGACCTGCTCGTACTTCGCCAGCTCCGGCACGTGCCGGTCGACGCCGGCGGAGAACGTGTGGACCCAGCGCAGCTTCGGAGCGCCCGCGAGCACTGCCCGGAGCCGCTCCGGGCTCAACCCGCCGAACGCGGCCTCGGCGTCGGCCGCGGGTCCGAGCTCCTCGCCCTGGACGGCCACGATGTGGTCGTCCGGCAGCGCGGCCCGCAGGGCGTCCGCCGAGGGCATCGAGGCCCAGTTGCCGAAGACCGCGATGGTCGTCACTGGTACACCGTCGCCGCGACCGGCCCTGCCGCGTCCCGGAGCATCGTGCGCTGGAGCTCGCTCAGGTCGGCGGGCGGATTGAGCGTCGCCATCGACGCCCAGAACCGGAGCTGGTCGGACGGTGGGGTCTGCATCTGCTCGCATACTAGCCAGCCGATGTGGTTCACCGGCACCCTCCTCAACCTCGCCACCGTGGCCGCCGGCGGGCTGCTCGGGACGTTCCTCGGCGATCGACTCCCGCCGCGCCTCCGGGAGAACGTCGTCGCCGGGGTGGGCCTGTTCGTCATCGTGATGGGCGCGAAGTTCGCGATCGACACCGCGAGCCTGCTCTCCCTGCTCGGCGCGATGCTCATCGGCGGGATCGTCGGGTCGCTCGCGGGGCTGGAGCGCCGGCTCACGGAGCTCGGCGAGACGGTCCAGCGGCGCTTCACGAGGCCGGGCCAGACCAGCACGGTCGCCGAGGCGTTCGTGACCGCGAGCATCGTGTTCTGCGTCGGGCCGCTCGCCTTCCTCGGCGCGATCCGCAACGGGCTGTCGGGCGACGCATCGCTGCTCGCCATCAAGAGCGTGCTGGACGGCTTCAGCGCGATCGCCTTCGCCGCGACGCTCGGGTGGGGCGTCCTGCTGTCGCTCGTCGTGATCCTCGTCTATCAGGGCGGCCTGGCGGCCGGCGCGTCGCTCTTTTCCGGCCTGTTATCAGATGCGCAGCTCCGGGAGATGAGCGCCGTGGGCGGTCTCCTCATCGTCGGCGTAGGGTTGAAGCTGCTGAAGATCCGCGACCTGCAGGTCGCCGACTACCTGCCGGCGATCGCGGTGGCCCCGCTCCTGGTGGCGGCGGTCGGAGCGTTTGGGGGTGGCGCCAGATGAAGATCCTCGAGTTCCGCAGCGACACCTTCACCCTGCCGACGCCCGCGATGCGTCGAGCGATGGCCGACGCCGAGGTCGGCGACGATCAGTACGGCGAGGACCCGACGGTGAACCGCCTCGAGGAGCGCGCCGCCCAGATCGTCGGCAAGGAGGCCGGCGTGTACGTCGCGAGCGGCATGCTCGGCAACCTGTGCGGCGTGCTGTCGCAGGCCGGCCGGGGCGACGAGGTCATCCTCGGCGATCTCGCGCACATCTATCAGAACGAGATGGGCGCCTACACGGTCCTCGGCGGCCTCCACGGCCGCACGATCCCGAACCGCGACGGCATGCCGTCGCTCGAGGACATCGACAACGCGATCCGCCCGTCGGTCGGCGCGTTCCCGCGCTCGGCGCTGCTCTGCCTCGAGAACTCGCACAACAACTGTGGCGGCTCGGTGATCACCGGCGCGCAGACGCGCGCGGCGGCGGACCTCGCGCACGAGCGCGGCCTGAAGGTGCATCTGGACGGAGCGCGCATCTTCAACGCCGCGGCGGCGCTCGGGGTCGACGTGAGGGAGCTCACCGGCCCCGTGGACACCGTCCAGTTCTGCTTCTCCAAGGGCCTCTCGGCCCCGGTCGGGTCGATCCTGTGCGGCCCACGCGACACCGTCGCCCGCGCGCGCAAGGTCCGCAAGCTCCTCGGCGGCGCGATGCGCCAGGCCGGCGTGATCGCGGCAGCGGCGCTCGTCGGGCTCGAGACGATGCGCGACCGCTTGGTCGAAGATCACGTGAACGCGCGCGCCCTCGCCGATGGCTTGGCCGCGATCCGGGGGATCAGGATCGACGCGGCGAAGGTCGTCACGAACATCGTGTCGTTCGAGGTCGACCGCGCGTCGATGGACGCCGGCGACTTCCAGAAGGCCTGCGCCGAGCGCGGCCTGCGGATCTC
>DATCOD010000106.1:0-5669 GCA_036564905.1 Candidatus Limnocylindria bacterium | reverse complement strand
ACATTGAAGGAGGCCCTCGATCTCGTTCGACAAGATCCTCATCGCGAACCGGGGTGAGATCGCGCTGCGCGTCATCCGCGCGTGCCGCGAGCTCGGGATCCAGAGCGTCGTGGTGTACAGCGAGGCCGACGCGCACAGCCTCCCGGTCCACTCCGCCGACGAGGCCATCTGCATCGGCCCGGCGAACTCGCGCGACTCCTACCTGAACATCCCGGCGATCATCTCGGCCGCGCTCATCTCTGGCGCGCAGGCGATCCACCCGGGCTACGGGTTCCTTTCCGAGAACGCGGACTTCTCCGAGGTCTGCAAGGAGCACGGCCTCGTCTTCATCGGGCCGCCGCCGGAAGTGCTCGCGCGGTTCCACGACAAGTCCGCGACGCGCGCGGCGATGAAGCGCTTCGGCCTGCCGGTCATCCCGGGCTCCGATGGCCCGGTGAAGACCTCATCGGAGGCGCTGCGCGTCGCCGAGGAGATCGGCTATCCGGTCATGCTGAAGGCGCGCTCGGGCGGCGGCGGCCGCGGGATGCGCAAGGCCGAGTCGGCGAAGGATCTCCAGCGCCTTTGGGAGCAGGCCCGCAGCGAGGCGAAGGCGAGCTTCGGCGACGACGGCCTCTACCTCGAGCGCAACCTCGAGGGCGTGCGCCACATCGAGGCCCAGATCCTGGTCGACGATCGCGGAGAGGGGATCTGCGTCGGCGAGCGCGAGTGCTCGATCCAGCGCCGCAATCAGAAGATGCTCGAAGAGGCGCCATCCGTGTCGATCAACGAGGAGCTCCGCCGCCGCATCAAGACGTATGCGGTCGACGCGGCCAAGCACTTCGGCTACCGCGGCGTCGGCACCTTCGAGTTCCTCATCGACGCGGCGGGCCAGCCGTACTTCATCGAGGTGAACGCGCGCATCCAGGTGGAGCACACCGTCACCGAGGCGGTGACCGGCATCGACCTCGTGAAGGAGCAGATCGCGCTCGCCACCGGCGCGCCGCTCTCGTTCTCCGACGAGCAGATCTGGGTGAACGGCCACGCCATCGAGTGCCGGATCAACGCCGAGGATGCGGACCAGAACTTCAGCCCGTCGACCGGCGTGCTCACGACCTGGCTCCCGCCGGCCGGCCCGGGCATCCGCCTCGACACCCATTGTTTCCAGGGCTACGAGGTCCCGCCGTTCTACGACTCGCTGCTCGCGAAGGTCATCGCGTGGGGCCGCGACCGCACCGAGGCCGTCGCGCGCATGCAGCGCGCGCTCGATGAGTTCACCATCGTCGGCGTGACCACGAACATCGACGCGCACAAGAAGATCCTCGCCAGTGAGGCGTTCAAGGCCGGCCAGGTGACGACGCACCTCATCGACACGGTCGGGATCGAAGCGCTCAGCGCGTGAGCGTCGTCCTCGACCGGAAGGGCATCGAGGCCCTCATCCCGCACCGCGATCCGTTTCTTCTAATAGATCGGGTCATCGAGCTGGAGCCGCTCGTCCGGGCGGTCGCCGAGCACGATTTCACCGGCGAGGAGTGGTACCTGAAGGGCCACTTCCCGGGGAATCCGATCGTGCCGGGCGTGATCCTCACCGAGAGCATGGCGCAAGCGGCCACGGTCGCGGCGATGAGCCACCCCGACTACCGCGAGGGGCTCGGCCTGTTCGCGGGCATCGAGGAGATGCGGTTCAAGCGGATCGTCCGGCCGGGAGAGACCGGCCGGTTCACCGCGGTGTTCGAGAAGATGCGCCGCGGCTTCGGCCGCGTCCGGGTCACGACGCACGTCGGCGACGAGCTCGCCGCCGAGGGTGTGATCCTCGCGGTCTTCCAGCCTGCCGCGAAGGCCGCGCCGTGACGAAGGCGACCGTGCTCCGCGAGTCGAAGGAATACGTGGGGGCGCAGGGCCCGCGCTACGGCGGCGGCGTGAGCGCCGAGAGCGTGGGCAGCGAACACCTCTGGTTCGGCCGCGTGACCATCGGCCCCGGCGGACGGACGAAGGCCCATCTTCACGAGCGCCACGAGACCGCGATCTACGTCCTCTCCGGGTCGTGCGTCGTGTACTCGGGCCCCGAGCTCGCGACCCGCGAGGGGGCCGGCCCGGGCGACTACATCTACATCCCCGCGAGCACGTCGCACCTCGCGGCGAACACGAGTAGCTCCGAGCCGCTCGTCGCGATCATCGCGCGCACCGACCCGAACGAGCAGGAGAGCGTCGTGCTCCAACCCGAGCTCGACGCGCGCGTCCCGTGACGAAAGCGGTCGAGATCGTCGGCGTCCCGATGGACCTCGGCGGCTTTCGGCGCGGCGTGGACATGGGGCCGTCGGCGATCCGCTACGCGGGGCTGCGCCGCACGCTCGCGGACCTCGGCTATCGCGTGAAGGACCGCGGCAACGTGCGCGTCGCGGACCGCGACGAGGGCGAGGAGATCGATCACGCGCATGGCGCGCGGCGGGCGCATCACGCGGACGAGATCGTTCGCGTCTCGGAGGAGCTCGCCGGCATCGTCGCCGATATCGTGCGGAGCGGCGCGACGCCGGTCGTCCTCGGCGGCGATCACTCGATCGGCATGGGCACGATCGCCGGGCTCGCGCGCGCGGGACACCGGGTCGGGGTCATCTGGGTCGATGCGCACGGCGACATCAACACGCCGGACACGACGCCGTCGGGCAACGTGCATGGGATGCCGTTCGCCGTGGCGCTCGGCATCGCGGACGATCCGTTCCCGAAAGCACTCCGCGGCACGACCGACGGGACGGCCGGCGTGCTCCTCGCGATCCGCGACATCGATCCTGGCGAAAAGGGCAACATCAAGCGCGCGGGCGTGACGCCGATCACGATGTCGGACATCGACCGCATCGGCATGGCGAAGGCCATGGAGCATGCGATCGCCGTCGCGTCCAAGGGTGACGGCATCCACCTCTCGCTCGACATGGACGCGATCGACCCGGATGAGGCGCCCGGCGTCGGCACGCCGGTCCGCGGCGGGCTCACCTACCGCGAGGTGCAGCTCGCGATGGAGATGCTCGCGGCCTCGGGGAAGCTGCGCTCGATCGAGGTGTGCGAGGTGAACCCGATCCTCGACCGCGAGAACCGCACCGCGAGTCTGGCCGTGGAGCTCATCGCGAGTGCGTTGGGCCAGACGATCCTCTAGCCGATGGCGCTCCGGCTCCTGCACGCGCTCGCCGGACTCATCCTCGGCTACGGCATCCTGCACGGGCCGTCCACGTTCAACCTCGTCTTCGACCTGGGTGTCGTGTTCGCGATCGCCGCGCTCGTGGTCGCGCTGGTGACGGAGCGCTCTTTGCGCGGGTCGTGGCCCTTATTGCTCACGGCCGCCGGTTTCCCGGCGATCGTCGGTCTGCAGACGCTCGGGCTGCCCGACTGCACCGGCACGCTCCGACCAGGCACGCCGTGCCTGGTCTTCCCGACGGGTCGGACCGTCACCGCCGCCGCGCTCGCGCTGACCGCCGCCTCGTTGGGACTGGGCATCTGGGATCTTCGGCGGCCCTGATGTGCGCATGATCGTCCGGTGGCTCCTGGGTTTCGCCTGCGGAGTCGCGGCGCTCGTGATCAGCGACGTGGCGTTCCCGCTCGGCATCGCGCTCCTGGTCGCCATCACCTTGTTGCGGCCTCGCCCGGTGACCGCAGCGGGAGCGTGTGTCGCCTGGGGTGGTGGGTTCTTCCTTGCCATCGCGCTCGCCGATCGGCGGTGCATTGAGTTCAACAGGCTGCCGAATGCAAGCTGCACGATGGGCGACAGCACGCTGTTCCTGATCGCGGGATCCGCTGTGCTCACGCTCGGGGTCGCGCTTACCGTCTTCGCGGCCCGTTCGCGTCGTCGGTCCGGCTAGGTCTCGCTCTCCGCGAGCCAGGTCGTGAACGCGCGCAGATCGCCGGGCCGGCCGAGGAAGTCCGCCACCAGCTCCGCCGCGGGCTTCGTGCCGCCCGGGGCGAGGACCTGATCGCGGTAGCGCCGTGACACAGTGGTGTCCATGAGGTCCCCGCCGAACGCGGTGTGCAGGTCCTTCGCGATCGTGTTCGACCAGAGGTAGGTGTAGTAGGCGGCCGAGTAGTGGTCGCCGTTCATGTGCTCCCAGCTCGCGGGGTACGCGGTGCCCGCGAGCCGCTCGAACGGCGAGTACCGCTGGAACGCCTCGGCGGCCAGCTCCCGCGGGTCCGCGCCCGGTCGCGTGCCGTCGTGCAGCGCGAGCGATAGCCGCGAGAGCGCGATCGACGCGGTGAGGATCTGCAGGCCCTTGCCGAAGTCGCGCGCGTCGCGCAGCCGTCGCACGAGATCCTCCGGAATGGGCGCGCCGGTCTCGATGTGCTTCGCGAACCGGGTGAGCACGCCGTGGTCGTAGATCCACTCCTCGAGGAATTGCGACGGCGCCTCCATGAAGTCGCCCTCGCTCACCCGCGACAGCCGGACGTAACGGATGTTCGCGCGGGCGAGCCCGTGCACGAGGTGCCCGAACTCGTGGAAGTAGGTCACGACGTGCGAGTGCTCCATGAGCGCCGGTCCCTGCACCGCGGACGGATCCGGGAAGTTGCAGTTGAGGACGCCGTGGCCGGCCTGCGCGCCCGGGACAGCGACGCGGAGCGGCGCGTTGAAGAACCATTTGTTCTTCCCCTCGCGCGGGTGCATGTCGAGCGAGATCCGGCCCGCGGGCTTCCCGTCGATCGTCACGTCGAAGGTCTCGACCGACGGGTGCCAGCGCTCCTCGTGGACGACCGGCGTGAACGTCATGCCGAACAGCTCGCTGTTGAGATCGAGGACCGCCTGGCGCACCGCCGTGTATTCGAGGTACGGACGGACCGCCTGCGCGTCGAAGCGGAAGCGCTTCGTCTTCACCCGATTCGTGTAGTAGAGCTGCTCCCACTCGCCGACCGTCGTCGCGCCGGGCTCGTCGATGCGCTTCTCGTCGAGGAGCAGCTGGAACTCGGCCAGCGCGACCGGCCGCGCGACCCGTTCGATGTCCGTGAGGAAGCGCTCGAGCTGCTCCGGCGTGGAGACCATGCGCTCCTCGAGGTTGTAGTGGGCCCAGGTCGGGTAGCCGAGCAGCCGCGCGAGCTCGTCGCGCGTCCTCGTCAATGCCTGGAGGATCGCGACGTTCGGCTTCGCGCGGTCGTGGCTCTCACGCTGGAGCGCCTTCCGCGCCCGCGCGCTCGTCGCGTAGGTCATGAACGGGATCATGTCCGGCGGGTTCGTTGTGATGGTGATCGTGCCGTCCGCGCCGGGCGCATGGGCCCGCACGTAGTCGGCGGGCAGCCCGTCGAGCTCGCCCGGGCTTTCGAGCGTGATGTGGCGCGTGTCGTCGCGGATGTTGCGCGCGTGGTCCTGACCGAGCTTCGTGAGCGTCGCGCGGAGCTCGCGGGCCCGCGCCCGGTCGGCGTCGTTGAGCTCGACGCCGGCGCGTTTCATGTCCTGGCGGACGAGCGCGGTGAACCGCCGGTCGATCGGATCGCCGGCCGGCACCCCGGCGAGCGCGTCATACAGAGTCCGGCTCTGGAGCGCCCGCTGCCCGAGGTCGATCGATTCCCGCTGCATCCGCTCGGCGACGTCGCGCACGGCCCTGTCGGGGTGCATGGCGGTGTAGATGCCGGCCTCGGCGGTCACATTCGACAGCTCGATGTGCAACTCGTTGAGCGGGACGAGGACCGACGCGACCGTGAACGGCTCGCTCGCGGTCTCGAGC
>DATCOD010000105.1:0-4402 GCA_036564905.1 Candidatus Limnocylindria bacterium | reverse complement strand
GGCTCGCGCCGACCTCCTCGAGCGCGGCGAAGCCCACGACCTCGTGGTCGAAGAACGGCACCCGTCGCACCGGCACCGGCGCGAACGATTCCTCAACGAGCGGCAGGTAGCGCCGCTGCGCGTCGCGCCACGCGTCGAAGTACGGCCCGGTGCCCTCCGGCAGGACGCGGTTGCAGATCACGAGGTCGGTCGGGTAGCCGAAGAGATGAAAGTAGGTGAACGAGCGCTGCGCCTCCTTGATGACCATCTGCTCGAGGTTCAGCACGAGGCGCACCGAGCTCTTCTCCGGATCGCTCAACAGGGTCTGGAGCTGCTCGAGCCGCAGGAACAGCTCCTCGCCCGCGGCGAAGACCGAGTCATCCGGCACCGGGAGGCCCATCACCCGCCGGAGCACCGGTCCGGCGAGCTGCATCGCCTTGCGCTGGATCGGGAAGATCCGCTCCAGCCACCAGCGGCCCGCTTCGGGGAGCGAGAGCAAGCGCACGGTCTCACCCGTCGGCGCGGCGTCGACGACGATGACGTCGTAATTGCCGCTGTCGTGATGGTCGCCGATCCAGAGAAGGCTCGACAGTTCGTCCATGCCCGGCAGGATCGTCAGCTCCTCCGCGAGCACCGCGTCGAGGCCGCGCCACTGGAACACGCTCGTGACGTACGACTGGATCGTGCCCCAGTACTTGCGGACGTTGTGGTACACGTCCGACTCCTGGCCCCAGAGGTTCGGCGCGATCTCGGTCGGCTCCGGACCGAGCGGCCGGTCGAACGAGTCCGCGAGGCTGTGGGCGATGTCGGTCGAAATAACGATCGTGCGCAGCCCGCGCTTGGCGCAAAGGAGCGCCGTCGCTGCGGCAATGCTGGTCTTGCCGACGCCACCCTTGCCGGTATGGACGATGATCCGCGGTGCGGCCATGACGCCCCCTCCCCCGAGTCTACGAACCGCCACCGGCGGGCGAGCTCAGTCTGCCGCAGCCGTGCCGGTGCAGCGCGCCGATTCGATCCACTCGTGGAGTTCGAGGTCGAGCGGATGGCGGACACGCACTGGTAGTAAGGTCCGGACATCAGGACCGCAAGCGAATTCCTCTGGTTCGTCCCCTCGCTTGTCTGGTTCGTCCCCTCGCTTGTAAAGGAATGGACCGGCGAGCCCGCCCGCCTCGACCGCCGCGTGGAAGTTCGATGAGCAACCTCGAGCTCGTCGAGCACGATGGGCCGTTCGACCCGCGTGCGCGGGCCGTTCGCCTCTAGTGCGAGCGTCGCGGTGGCCGATGCTCGGCACGAGCCTCGCATCGCGCAGAGGCGGAAGGAAGAGGTGATGGGCGCTCTTGCCATCACGGTCATCGTCGGCGCCGGGCTTCTCATCGGCTTCGGCGTGCAGTACCTCACCCACCCGCGGACCCAGCTGGACTGGCTGTTCGTGGCGATCGCCACGGGCCTCGGCGCATACCTCGGCAGCGACGTGCTGACGAAGAACGTGTTCGGCCTCATGGTCGGCGGCCCCGAGATCGACGGGCTCCTCATCATCCCGGCGGTCATCACGGGTCTGGTCCTCGGGCTGCTCGCCGACGCGTTCGTCCGCTACATCGCGCTCGAGCCCGGCTAGCCCACGGCGGGAGGCGGCGATGAGCCCTTGCGGGCAGGGTCGCGATCGTGACGGGGGTCGTGCCAGGCGATCGGGGTGGGTCGGCTACGTCGCGGGCGACGGGGAGGGAGACGGCGTGGTGGCCTGTCGGTCGCCGGATCGCGAGCTCGTCGCACGCCACCTCGATCGCTGCGCGGCCGAGCCGCATTTGTCGCCTTGCTCGACAGACATACCGTGAGGCTGTGGCACGGCGCGCCGGCATAGACCACTGGCCGAGGGCGAGACGGGCATCGTGGTCGTGGGTCGTCTTGGTACGAACGGCCGCGCCCACGTCCTCGGCCGAGCCCGCGCTCGTCGCGCCGGGCCAGGCGGCCAGCCTGTACCGCGATGACGATGTCATCGGCGGGGGCATCGTCGACCGGCCGCCCGCGGCCTGACGCCGGTGCGCGCCCTCGTCCGCCTCGCCACCATCACGCTCGCCGGGGCGGTCCTCTACTACGCCGGCCTGGTCAACGGGATGGTCCTCGTGCGGCCGAGCGTGTTCGGAGCGGTGCTGGTGGTCGCGGCGATCGCGCTCAGCATCGCGATGCTCGTCGTGGCCCTGGTCGGCGACGGCCGCGGGGACGCGCGGACCCCGCCCCGCCCCCGATGGATCGGCGTGCATCGCGTCGCTTGGCTCGTCGCGTGCCTGATGGCCCTCGTCGGCGCGTCGTGGCTGTTCGCCGAGCATTCGGGCGACTCGACGC
This sequence comes from Candidatus Limnocylindria bacterium, assembly GCA_036564905.1. Taxonomy (GTDB): domain Bacteria; phylum Chloroflexota; class Limnocylindria; order P2-11E; family P2-11E; genus UBA4735. The sequence continues at coordinate 2,083 of DATCOD010000105.1, read as the reverse complement.
CGTACCACAACGACGCGATCGCGCTGAGCGAGTGCGCCGCCCAGCTGATCCTCGAGGGCCGCGACCCGTACACCGATCTCAACGTGTACACCTGCTACACGGGCCTCGGGATCGGCGCTGACCGGACGACGCCGCTCCGTCGGGGACTCTTCGCGGGCGACGATTTGTACCCGAGCGACAGCCAGCTCGCCACGGTGTGGGCCACCCAGAGCCACGACAGCCAGCGGCAGGTCGAGTTCGAGTCGAAGCCGTCCTACCCCGCGCTGTCGTTCCTGCTCATCGCGCCGTGGGTCGCCCTGGGCTGGGACCCAAACCTCCTCTCCCTCCTCTGCCTCATCGCCGCGATGGGCCTCGTCCTGCTGCGGGCTCCGGTCAGCCTCCGGCCCTTCGTCCTCACCGGCCTCCTGGGCGCGGCCAGCCTCGAGGCGTTCACCGTCGGGGGGAGCGCCGACCTCCTCTACGCGCTACCGCTCGTCGCGGCGTGGCTCTGGCGCGAACGGCGGTGGAGCGGGCTCCTCTACGGGGTGGCCGCGGCGACGAAGCAGATCGCGTGGTTCTTCGCCCCGTTCTATTTCCTCCAGCTCCTCGCCACGCAGGGGTGGCGGGTCGCGGCCAAGCGGATGGCCCAGGCGGGGGCCGTGTTCGCGATCGCGAACTTGCCGTTCGTCGCCGCCGATCCACGGGCCTGGCTCGCCGGGGTGTTCGCGCCCGTGGCCGACCCGATGTTCCCCCGCGGCGCCGGGCTCATCCTCCTGGTGACGAACGGCGTGGTCCCGGCCTGGCCACCGCTCGCGTACACCGCGCTCGAGCTCGCCGCGTTCGCGGTCTTCCTCGGCGTCGCGTGGCGCACGCGACGCACCAGCCCCGAGCTCGGGGCAGTGCTCGCCGCGGCGCCGCTGTTCTTCGCGTACCGCAGCCTGTTCTCCTATTTCTTCCTCCTGCCGCTCTTCGCCTTCGCGGGCGTCGTCCGGCTTCCGCTCGGCGAGTTGGACCCCGCGATCGCGCGGGCGTCGGGGGCCCTCCTGCTCTTTGCGTTCCCGGCGCGGCGACTCCGCGCGCAGATGGAGGAGCCCGTGCCGACGGCCGCTCGCGTCGCGCGTCCGACCGAGCCGTCGCGGAATGAGGGTCGACGCAGTGACGGGGACCCCGTGACGAACGCTTACGTCGCGCTTCGGCCGCTGCTCCCGGTACTGGCGCGTGCGCCGATCCCCGTGCGCGAGTTCCGTTTCCGTCGAACGACAGCGGCCATCCTTGGCATCGTGCTGTACGTCCTACTCGCGGTCGGCGCGGGTTTGGCGCTGCTGTCGTGGAGCCATCTCGGCGCATTCGCGAGCTGAAGCGCCACCACAGACAGCGAATCGAAGCTCGAATGAGGTCTGAGGGAGGGGTATGACGGACATCGTACGACGCGGGCTCGCCGTTCTGACCGCCGTGCAACCCGCACGGTTACGGTCGCATGCTTGCGCCTAGCCCCATTGAACCACAGGCCCTCGGGTAGGAGTCGCCCTTCCGAACTGCCAGACCGCTGCGCGGGGCCGGTCAACGCGCGGCGACCGCGACAGGCCGTCTGAGGAGAGGAGGGCACGCGATGCCGGCAATCGGTCAGCGGGGCCGTCTGCTGTTGGGCATCGCGCTCTACGTCCTCCTCGCGATTGCGGCTGCTGCCGCAGTACTGGCCGTGAGTCGATGGTCGGTGCCCCCGAGCTGTGGAGCCGCGTTGATCGCGCTTGGTCGCGGTCAGCGCCACTGCCGTCGGCGCCGCTAACAGTCTGGCTCGGTCGCAGATCTAGAGGAGCAGCCGATGCCTTGAGCGGTGTTCTGCGTGCGGGTGGCAGACGCGCGGCAATCGCGTCACCCGCATGGTTTGCGGCCTTGAGTTGTTAGAGGTGGGAGCAGTAGTCGCACAGGCGATAGCCGCCATTGCCAGCCCGGCGCTCGTGTACGCGGCGAAGCGACTCCAGAAGCAAGGCACGGCGCTGCAAGTGATCATGCAGATCGGCGGCTGGAAGCGAGAAGCGATGCCGACCCGGTACATCGGCAAGTACGACGAGAGCGAACTGAAGTCCTTCCCCACCGCCGATCT
>DATCOD010000104.1:0-1687 GCA_036564905.1 Candidatus Limnocylindria bacterium | reverse complement strand
CCCGCCCCGCCGCCGTGATCGTGGCGAATCGCGACGGCGCGCGCGCCGAGGCCGCGGCCGCCGAGCATGGCGCGCGGGTGATCCCGCTCGAGCGCGTCGGCGAGGCGCTCCGTGAGGCCGTCGCGGTCATCGCCGCGGCCGACACCCGCGGCGCGGTCCTGACCGCGGAACGCCTGCGCGCGCGGCTTGCCAGCGGACCGGTGACGGTGATCGACCTGGCCGTCCCCCGAAGCGTCGCGGCCGAGGCCCGGTCGCTCCCGGGACTGCGGTACATCGACGTGGACGGGCTCGCGGCCGCCGCCGGCGAAGAGCTCGATGATGCGACGCTCGCCGCGATCGAGGCGCGCTGCGATGCCGGCGCCGACGCGCTCGTGCGCGAGCTTCGCGCGCGGGCAGCGGCACCCGCGATCAGCGCGCTGCGCGAGCGCGCCGAGTCGATCCGCACGGCGCATCTCGACCGCGCCCTCGCGCGGCTGCAGCACCTGCCCGAGCGCGACCGGCGCGTCGTCGAATCGCTCTCGGAATCGCTGGCGCACGCCCTGATCCACGAGCCGACCGTCCGGCTGCGCGAATCGCCGGAGCGCGAGGCGAGCGCGCGGGACCTGTTCTCCCTGTGATCGTCGGCACGCGCGGCAGCGCGCTGGCGCTCGCGCAGACCCGCATCGCCACCGATGCCCTCGGCGGGAGCGTCGAGACGCGCGTCATCCGGACCACCGGTGACGCCTCGATGCGACCGCTGCAGGAGCTCGGCGACGGCGTGTTCGTGACCGCGCTCGAGGACGCGCTCCGGGCCGGCCTGATCGACGCCGCGGTCCATTCGCTGAAGGACCTCCCCACGAGCGATCGGCCGGGGCTCGTCGTCGCCGCGATCCTCCCGCGCGAGGACCCGCGCGACGTGCTCATCACGTCCGACCGCGGCGGCCTGGCGACGCTCACGCACGGGGCCCGGGTGGGCACGTCGAGCCCGCGCCGCGATGCCGCGCTGCGCGCCGTGCGGCCGGACATCGCGACCGAGCCCATCCGCGGCAACGTCGAGACCCGAATGACCAAAGTCGCGCGCGGTGACTACGACGCGACGGTCCTGGCGCTCGCTGGTCTTCGCCGTCTCGGCGTGGCCGTCGGCGAGCACGAGATCCTCGACCCGACGGTGATGCTGCCGGCACCGGGGCAGGGCGCGATCGCCGTGCAATGCCGCGCCGGCGACGCCGCCGTGCGCGAGCGCCTCGCCGCGATCGACGATGCCCCGACGCGCGCGACCACGGATGCGGAGCGGGAGCTGCTGCGGCTCATGGGCGGCAGCTGCGAGCTCGCGCTCGGCGCGCTCGCCACGATCGAGGCCGGCGAGATCGTGCTCGACGCGTTCAGCGACGGCCGGCACGCCCGGGTCCGCGCGGGCGATGCGATCGCCGCGGCGCGGGCCGCCGCCGCGCAGCTCGGGGTGCTCGATGTCGTCTGAGCCGGTGGTCATCCTGACGCGGCCATCCGGCGAGAACGCCCGGGTCGCGGCACGGCTCGCGGCCCACGGGATCGCGAGCCACGAGCTGCCGTGCGTCGAGCTGCGCGCGTTGGAGGATCCCGCCCCGCTCCGCGACGCGGTGCGCGCGCTCACCCCCGACGATCTGCTCATCATCACGAGCCGGGCCGGCGCGCGCGCGGTGGCGGCGGCCCTCGACGGCCGGCCGTGCGC
>DATCOD010000103.1:0-5827 GCA_036564905.1 Candidatus Limnocylindria bacterium | reverse complement strand
GGCCCGAGCCGCTCGGACCGATCGGCCAGCGGATCATCGCCGGGGCGAAGGCCGCGATCATCGTGCGCACCCGCACGCCGGTCGCATCGAGCGTGTTCCTCTCACCGACCCTGCTGCCGACGGATCGGGCCGAGCGGAGCGCCGCGATCGGCGAGCTCGTGGACAAGTGGTTCGTCGAGAACACGTTCACCAGCGCCGAGTTCGCCGACCTCGTTTCGCTCGTCGCGCAGAAGGAGAAGCTCGGCCTGCGGATCTCCGTCGCGCTCCCGACCCTGAACGAGGAGGCGACGCTCGGCAAGGTCATCGAGGTCATCCGATCGCGATTGATGGACCGTTTCCGGCTGGTCGACGAGCTCGTGGTCATCGACTCGGACTCGACCGATCGCACGCGCGAGATCGCCCGCGAGCACGGCGTTCCGGTCCACATCCATCAGCAGGTGCTGCCCGAGGTCGGGCCAGGCCGAGGCAAGGGTGAGGCGCTCTGGAAGAGCCTGGCCGTCACGACCGGGGACCTCGTCGTGTGGGTCGACACGGACATCTCGCGGTTCCATCCGAAGTTCGTGTACGGCCTGATCGGGCCGCTCCTCTTCCGTCCGGAGATCGCGTTCGTGAAAGCGTTCTACCGCCGGCCGCTGAACGTCGGCGGCGAGCTGCAGGCCACGGGCGGTGGGCGGGTCACCGAGCTCGCGGCCCGTCCGATCCTCAACATGTTCTTCCCCGAGCTGTCGGGGATCATCCAACCGCTCTCCGGCGAACAGGCCGGGCGGCGATCGTTGTTGGAGCGGCTGCCGTTCTTCGACCTATACGGCGTCGAGACCGGGCTCCTGATCGACGTCCTCCGAACGGCCGGGCTGCGCGCGATCGCGCAGGTGGACATGAAGCAACGCATCCACCGGAATCAGTCGCTGCTCAATCTGTCGAAGACCTCGTTCGAGCTCCTGCAGGTCGCCATGAAGCGCCTCGGCGACGGTCACGGCCAGAGCCTGCTCGACGAGGCGAACCTCACGATGAAGCTCATCTCGACGACGGCCGAAGGATTCCACCTCGAGGTCCAGGACATCGCCGTGGTCGAGCGGCCGCCGATGATCACCGTCCCGGCGTACCGCGAGCGCCTCCCCCGCTGACCGTTAGAGTGCGCCGGTGCGCACGCTCGTCGGGCTCGGCCGGCACCTCGGCGCGGCTTCGCTGGCCGGCATCGTCGCGGGCGTCCTGGTCAGTGGAGTGCTCGGGCGGCTCGCGATGCGGGTCGCCGGCTTCACCTCACGCCCCGAGCTGATCGGCGTCCAGACATCCAACGGGAACCGGGTCGGCGAGATCACCGCCTCCGGCACCCTGGCCCTCGCCCTGTTCGTCGGGATCGCGGCGGGCATCGGCGGCGGGATCGTCTACGCCTCGGCCGAGCCCTGGCTGCGGTCGCGGCCTGGAAAGGGAGCGCTGTTCGGGGTCGCGCTGTTCGCCGCGCTCGGCTTCACCGTGCTGGATCCGAACAACGTCGACTTCAGGCGCTTCGGCTACGCGCCGCTCAACATCGTGATGTTCGCCGGGTTGTTCGTCGCCTTCGGCGCGACGGTCGCGTGGCTCTTCGATCGCATCCGTGGGGTCATCGCCGGGACCGGGCCGATCGCGGCCGCGGGGGCAGGCGTGGCCGGGCTGGTGGGGCTGGGAGCGGCCGCCCTGGCGGCGTTCTCATTCTTTTCGGTCGGCGGATCAGGCGAACTCGCGGTCGCGGCGCTGTTCGCGGCTGCCGTGCTCATCCCGCCGATCGTTCGCTGGCGCGGGCTGCCCCGACCGATCGGCTACGCGGCGTTCGGATTGCCGCTGTTGGCGGGGGCAGTGCGCACCGTGGGAGGTCTCGCCGAGCTGCTCGGTTGAGCCGGGTGCGACTCGATGCGGCAGAACTCGTGGTCAGCTGACGGCGACAGCCCTCTTCATCTGACCCATGGCGCGGTCGCGGTCCTGTTTGGCGAGCACACGTTTGCGCAGCCGGAACGCCTTCGGCGTGACCTCGAGGAGCTCGTCCTCGGCGATGAACTCGATCGCGTCGTCGAGCGACAGCGTGCGGATCCCATCGAGCTTCGCGGCGATGTCCGAGTTGCTGCTGCGCATGTTCGTGAGGTGCTTCTTCTTGCAGACGTTGATCTCGAGGTCGCGCTCGCGGATGTGCTGGCCGACGATCATCCCCTCGTAGACCTCGACGCCCGGACCGATGAACAGGGTGCCGCGGTCCTGTGAGGCGGCCAGACCGAAGGTGCTCGTCTCGCCGGCCTCGAACGCGATCAGCGAGCCGAACTCCCGCGTCGCGATCGGGCCCGCGTACGGGCCGTAGCCGGCGAAGAGCGTGTTCATCACGCCCTGCCCGCGCGTGTTCGTGAGGAACGCCTGGCGGAATCCGAGGAGGCCGCGGGTCGGCACCTTGTAGACGCAGTGCACGCTGCCGTCGTCGCGGTACTTCATGTCCTGGAGGATCCCGCGGCGCTGGCCGACGAGCTCGACGACGGCGCCGAGGCCGTCCTGGGTGACCTCGACCTCGAGCTGCTCGTACGGCTCCAGCGTCTCACCGTCCACGACCTTGCTGATGACCTCGGGCTTGGACACCTGGAACTCGTAGCCCTCGCGCCGCATGTTCTCCACGAGGATCGCGAGGTGCAGCTCGCCGCGGCCGGATACGAGCAGCGTGTCGGGCGTCTCGGTGTCCTCCACCTTCAACGCGACGTCGCGCTCGAGCTCGGCGTAGAGCCGCTCCCGCAGCTTGCGGCTCGTGACGAACGTGCCTTCGCGGCCGGCGAACGGCGAGTCGTTCACCTTGAACGTCATGCGGAGCGTGGGCTCCTCGACGCGGATCGGCGGTAGGGCGCGCGGATCGCCGGCGTCCGCGATGGTCTCGCCGATCGTCGCATCGCCGACGCCGGCGATCGCGACGATGTCCCCGGCCTCGACCTCATCGACCTCTTCGCGGTCGAGCCCATTGAAGGTGAAGACAGCGGTGACCTTGGTCGGCACGAGGACCTTGCCGTCGTGATCGATGCGGACCACGGTCTGCCCGCGCTTGACGCGGCCGCTCTGGAGCCGGCCGAGGACGATCTTCCCCTTGTAGTCATCGACGGTCGTCATGGTGGCGAGGAGCTGGGTCGGCCCGTCGGGGTCGACGTCGGGCGGCGGGATCTCGCTGATGATCGCGTCGAACAGCGGCTCGAGCGTCGTCCCGACGTGCCGGTGATCCGTGCTCGCCGCGCCGATGAGGGCGTTCGTGTAGACCGTCTCGAACTCGGCCTGCTTCTCGGACGCGCCGAGGTCGAGGAACAGGTCGAACGTCTCATTGAGCACATGATTCGGTCGCGCGTTCGGCCGGTCGACCTTGTTCACGACCAGGATGGCGCGGTGGCCCCGCTGCAGCGCCTGGCGCAGCACGAACTTGGTCTGGGGCATCGGGCCGTCGACCGCGTCTACGAGCAGGAGGACGCCGTCGACCATGTTCATCACCCGCTCGACCTCTCCGCCGAAGTCGGCATGTCCGGGCGTGTCGACGATGTTGATCTTCGTCCCGCGGTACACGATCGCCGTGTTCTTCGCCATGATCGTGATCCCGCGCTCGCGCTCGAGGGCGTTGCTGTCCATCACGCGCTCGGCGACCTGCTGGTTCTCGCGGAAGATGTGGCTCTGCTTGAGCATGGCGTCGACGAGCGTCGTCTTGCCGTGGTCGACGTGGGCGATGATCGCGACGTTCCGGATGTCAGTGCGTGCTGTCACCGATCAAGCGTAACGGTCGTCATGAGCGCAGAGCGCGGATCGAGGGCAGGAGCAGGGGGAAGAGACACAGCAGCATGCTCAGGAGACCGCCGCCTGCGAGCACCGCGGCAGGACCGATCCGCTCGATCAACGCTCCCGAGATGAGCGGCGCGACCGGCAGCAGAAGGATCGACCCGAAGCCGTCGACGCTGCCGACGCGACCGAGGAGCTCGCGCGGAACATGACGTTGGACCGCGCTGTCCCAGAGGACCCCGAAGCCGATGAAGCCCATGCCGAGCCCGACGCCATACAGCAGCAGGAGCGGATACACGGGAAGCAGCCCGTACAGCGCGAGCGAGAATCCGCCGAACGCCGCGGCGGCATACATCACCATCCCGACGTGCTTGATCTTGACCTGGCCGAGCAGCACCCCGCCGATGATCTCGCCCACGCCGTTCGACGCGCTGATCAAGCCGAACACGCCGGCGTTGGCGAGGAGCACGTCCCGCACGAGCAGCGGCATGGCGACGATGAGCGGGCCCGCGTAGGTCATGTTGGCGAAGGCGAACACGATGATCGTGATCCACAGCCACGGCAGCGAGAAGGTGAACGCGAGGCCCTCTCGGATCTCGCGCAGGATCGGCTGGCGCGTCGCGTCCGCGGCGCGGGCCGCGCTTGCCGCCAGGAGGACGACGAAGCTCACGAAGAACGTGAGGCTGTCGGCGAGGAACGCCCAGCCAGGGCCGACCGTGGCCACGAGGATCCCGCCGATTACCGGGCCCGTGAGCCGTGCAGCCTGGCGGGAGAAGGACCGCAACGTGTTCCCCTGCACCAGGATGTCCGCCGGCACGAGCTCGGGGATGATCGCACCCATCGCGGGCTGGAAGAACGCGCCCATCGCGCCGAAGAATGCCGCCTCGAGGTAGATGTGCTGGAAGCGGAGGTTGTCGGTGATGCTGAGGAGCGCGATCGCAAGCACCACGAATCCGCTGGCGAGATCGCACGCCAGGATCACCCGCCGCCGCGGGACGCGGTCGACGATCGCTCCGGCGAACAAGAACAGGACGAGCGATACGGCGGTGCTGATCGATGCGCCGATCCCGAGCTGGATCGGCGATGCCCCCAGTGCCAGCAGCTGGAACGGCACGGCGACCTGGTGGAGGAAGTTCCCGAAGGTCGACACCGTCTGGCCGGCCCAGAGCAGCCGGAAGTCGCGATGGCGCAGCGGCTCGAGGATGAGCGGGAGCATCACTCGAGGTCGGCGATGGTGGCCGGAAGGCGCGAAAGATCGCGGAGCACGCGGGTCGGCGCCGTCGTCAGGGTCTCGGCATGCCGGTCGATGAACACGGTGCGATACCCGAGCGCGGCCGCCGGCACCATGTCGTGGTACTGGCTCGCGCCGACGTGCACCGTGTCCGCGGTCGACGCGCCGGTCAGCTCGGCGAACCGGACCCAGTGACCGGTGGCGGGCTTGTAGCTGCCGACGTCCTCCGCCGTGACGACGAGATCCGGCGTGACCCCGAGCTTCGGGATCGAGGTCGCGATGAGATCGCGATCCACGTTCGAGAGGATGGCGATCCGCCGACCACCTGTCTGCAGCGCGCGCAACGCTGCCGGAACCTCCGCGAACGCGATCCAGCGGGGCAGCGATGCCGGCAGCGGGGACGGCCGGTCGATGCCATGCGCGCGGAGGAGCGCCGCGCCGGCGCGGTCGAGCACCTCGCGATACCGGAGGTAGGTCCCACTTTCGACGGACGCTTCGGCCTCGATGTACTCGCGCGCGAGGGCGTCGCGGTCGGGCGGCGTCTCGAAGTACGGGAGGAGCGCGTCGCTGATCCCGCCCTCCCAGTCGATGAGCGTCCCGTAGCAGTCGAACGTGCACCAGCGGATCGCCACGTCGCGAAATGTACGAGTTGGCCGTGTGAAGTCGGGTGCGCGGGCGTTGTCGCAGGTAGATGCTGTGCTCGATGCGTCGCCTGCCGCTGGTCCTCGTCGCCGGCCTGCTGGCCGCGGCGTGCGGCACGACCGCGGGTCCGCGGCCCGCGATCGTCCTGGCGGCGCCCTCAGCCACCACCGTGCCGACTGACGTGCCGGCCATGCC
>DATCOD010000102.1:0-2807 GCA_036564905.1 Candidatus Limnocylindria bacterium | reverse complement strand
AATCGGGAGCGTTCCGAGCCCCGCCGGACCAGACGTTCGTCGACCAGCTGCTCGCCGAGGCGGAGTCCGTTGCGCGTGCGAGCGGCGACCAGAGCGCGCTCGCCCGCGTGCTCTTGCATCGCAGTCTCGTGCCCGGCGTGTTGGACGATCTCGACCGGTTGCGCGAGGCCGATCGGATCGCGATAGCGAGCGGCGATCGAGCCGTCCGCATCGAGACGCTCGGCTGGCTCGTCGCGGCGCTGCTCGAACGCTGCGATCTCGACTCCGCCGATCCGCTCCTTGCCGAGCTCGAACGACTCCGCGCCACGACGACGGGCGCGGCCTCCTTGGCACCGCTCGACGCGGTCGAGCTTCGGATCATCGTCGCGCTGCTACGCGGCGACGTGGCCGAAGCCCAGGGCCAGGCCGAGCGCGCGGTCGCCCTCAGCGCGCCGATGGGACCCCACCTGCGCACCCATGCCGCGAGGCTCCTGAGCCTTGTGACGCTCGCCCGCGGCGACTGGGATCTCGTGCGCGCGCTCGGGCGCGAGACGCACGGGATCATCACGGCCAACCCCGCGACAACGTTCTGCATGTACGCGGCGCAGACCTTGACGAACGGGGCGATCGGAGAGGCGCTCGAGCGACGAGGCGATGACGCGCGCGCGCTGCTCAGTGCGGCGAGCGGCGTCGTGGGCAGCCGAGAGAACCTCGAGGTCCTCGCGGCGCTCCCCCGTGCGATGCTCGGCGAGCCGCGGGAGCTTCCCGACCGTCCACCGGACTGGTGGTACCTGGCGGTGTGCCGGGCGTTCGCCTCGGCGCACGCGCGTCATTGGCCCGAGCTCGAGATCGAGCGGTCCCGGCTGCGGGCGCTCGGCGCGCACGGGGCGCGGGCGCTGGTGGCGCTCGCGGATGCGCTCGACGAAACGTTCGCGGCCGCCTCGGGCGGCCCGGTCCCGTCGCATGCCGGCCTGCGCTCGCTGGGCTACTTCGGTTGGAGCCAGCTACTGATGGCAGGGCGGGCCGACCGTACGATGCTCCTCCAGGCTGACCACTGACCGGCGGAGCGAGCAGTATCGCCTGCTCCAGGCGTTGCCTGGGGCAGCGGAGGGTATGAGTTGAGCCAGATCGGCATCGCGCGCGTCGACCGTGACGTGCTTCGGCGGTCCATCGCCGCGAAATACACCGAGGTCGCCACCAACCCCGAGCTCGGCTTTCATTTTCACACCGGACGGCCGCTCGCCCTGATGCTCGGGTACCCGAGCGAGGTCATCGACCGGCTCCCGGCGGCCACGGTCGCGTCGTTCGCCGGGACGGGGAATCCGTTCCTGTTCGGCGAGCTGCACGCCGGCGAACAGGTCGTCGACGTGGGCTGCGGTGCTGGGCTGGACACGCTCATCGCGGCGCAACAGGTCGGCCCCGAGGGCAGGGTCGTCGCGGTCGACATGACGCCGGAGATGCGGATCAAGACCCAACTGGGCGCCCGCGAGCTCGGCCTCTCGAACGTCGACGTCCGCGAGGGATTCGCCGAGGCGCTACCGGTGAAGGACCACACCGCGGACGTGATCATCAGCAACGGCGTGGTCAACCTGTGCCCGGACAAGCGCGCGGTATTTCGCGAGATGCACCGCGTGCTCAAGCCCGGCGGACGGATCCAGATCGGCGACATCCTCGTCCACAAAGAAGTCCCGCAAGATGCCAAGGACGACATCGCGCTCTGGAGCGGCTGAATTGCCGGTGCTCTGCTGGACGCAGAGTGGAAGGAGCTGCTCGAGGAGATCGGCTTCATCGACGTCGAGCTGTCGAGCGAGGTCGACGTGTTCTCCGGGAGCAAGCACGAGAGCGACGCGAAGGACTTCGATACCCGCGGCGTGACCGTCTACGCGCGCACGCCGGCGTAGCGGCGGTCCGCGCCGCGCGGTCGTAGGCCACTCGCGGTCTGCGCGCGCCCGGCGGCCCGCGTCAGCTCACCTCGCGCGTCCGCAGCTCGTTCACCACCGAGCGGACGCCTACCGATCCCCCGGCCAGGGTCTCGACCTGGTCGCGCAGCCGTCCCGATCCGACCGCACCGACCAGGGTGACGATCCCGCGCGCGACGCGCACGCGGCCAAGAGCTGGATCTGATCGTCCACCGACACGGCACCCGGTACCGCCATCACCGTCGCCTCGGCGGCCTTCCGCTGGTACCAGTGGTCGACGCTCCCGCGCATCGTGACGATGCCGCGGCGGACGATGATGTCGATCCGCTCCGCTGGCACTGCGGTGTTCCACCCGAATGCGTGCCGGACGGCGCGGGCGATCGTCGTGTCGTCGTGCTCGCGCTCAGCACCTTCCACGACCAGCTTGCTGGCGACGTCATGCACGTCGGCGACGCTGATCGCGACGTCCGCGGCGGCCTTCTCCGAGGCTGGACACGGTGCCGGTCAAGGTCACGATGCCTCCACACACCTCGACACCGACCTCGGCGGGCGTGAGCCGACGATCCCGGTTGAGCTCGACGAGCACTTCGCTTTGGATCTCGTGATCGGATTTGGGGGGCCGGGGCACCGTCATCGCGTTGCCGCCGATCCCGGCGCACCCGCGGTGGGGGCGACGAGCGGCTCCGGGTGGCCCCGGTCGTGCGCCACGTGGGCCGAGCCGCGCGCGATCAACACCGAGCACTTCGCGCCGAGCAGGACTCGCCGCGCGACGCTGCCGGCGAAGAACCGGGCGAGGCCGGTCTGGCCCCGCGAACCCATGACGATGAGGTCGGCGCTGAAGTTGTGCGCTGCGTCAAGGATCTCGTCCGCCGCGTCGCCCTCTCGGACGCTCGTCCTGATGGCGCGGGG
>DATCOD010000101.1:0-5034 GCA_036564905.1 Candidatus Limnocylindria bacterium | reverse complement strand
ACGATGTCGCCGCGCTGCGGCGCGGGTGTGGCGCGCCACTCCGGGAACGCCTGCTCGGCCGCGTCGATCGCGTGACGGACGTCGGCCGCGGTCGAGGCGGCCGCGTTCGCGAGGACCCGATCGGTGTGCGCCGGGTCGCGGTCCTCGACGGTGAGATGCGACGACGACTCGACCCAGGCCCCGCCGATGTGATTGAGCGCGGGACGCACCGCCATCACGGCGCCGAGACGTCCCCGTACATGTCCGGGCGCCGGTCGCGGTAGAACTGCCAGGTGTCGCGCACCTCGCGGACCAGGTCCAGGTCGAGGTCGGCGACGAGCAGCTGCTCCTCCTTGTCCGACGCCTGCGCGATGATCTTCCCGCGCGGGTCGGCGAAATACGAGGATCCGTAGTAGTCGTTCTTCCCGTACGCGCTCTCGACGCCGACGCGGTTGATCGTGCCGACCCAGTAGCCGTTCGCGATCGCGTGCGCGGTCTGTTCGATCGTCCAGAGGTGCATCGACAGGCCGCGCGAGGTCGCCGACGGGATGAACACCAGCTCGGCGCCGTGCAGCCCGAGCATCCGCGCGCCCTCCGGGAAGTGACGGTCGTAGCAGATGTACACGCCGACCTTGCCGACCGCGGTGTCGAACACCGGGTAGCCGAGGTTCCCGGGACGGAAGTAGAACTTCTCCCAAAAGCCGGGCAGCTGCGGGATGTGGGTCTTGCGGTACTTGCCGAGGTACTTGCCGTCAGCGTCGATGACCGCCGCGGTGTTGTAGTACATGCCGGGCTGCTCTTCCTCGTACATCGGCGCGATGATCACCATCGAGTGCTTCTTCGCCCGCTCCTGGAGCAGCTTCGTCGTCGGACCGTCCGGGATCTTCTCGGTGTACGCGTAGCCCTTGGTGTCCTCGACCTGGCAGAAGTACGGACCGTAGAAGAGCTCTTGCAGGCAGATGACCTTGGCGCCCTGCTTGGCGGCGTCATCGATGTGCTTCAGATGGCGTTCGATCATCGAGTCTTTGCTGCCGGTCCAGGCGGCCTGCACGAGCGCGGCCTTCACGGTCCTCATCGGATCATCCCCTCCACGTGGCTGTGCGCAGGTTAGCGGAGCGCTTCGGCGAGCTTCAGCAGCTCGTCCGTGGTGAATCCTGCCCCGCTGACCGCGTACTGCATCCCGTCGGCGACCCAACCGACGGTGAGCGGCATGCTCGCCGACGTCGTCGCATAGGCCTGGCCCGTCGTTCCTCGCACGGTGACCGAAAGTGGCGGCCCGGCGCCCGGAGTGATGAGGATGGGTTTGGCCGGATCGGGGGACTCGATGACGAACAGGACCCGTCCGTCGGCGAAGCGGTACAGGTCGCGGAAGCCGTCGCTCGTGCCCATGTCCGTGAGGCCCGTGACCCCCGAGAACTGCGTGCGGCTCGCGACGGTGGCGATCGTGCGCGGCAGCTCGAGCGACTTGATGCCGTACGCCGGGCCGAGGTCGTGCAGCACGCTGACGCGCGCCGGAGCGATCTGAGCGGTGGCGGTCCGGGTCGGCGCGAGCCGCGCGAAGCTCGAGCTGAGCACGGCTGCCAGCGCGATGCTCGCAATGACCGGTAACAGCCAGCGCTGGCTGAGCGTTGCCTGCGGTTCGACGATGACGTCGAGATCTTCGATCATGCCGGCTGCTCCCGGGAAAATGGTATCCCGCCACAATCCGCACGCATGACCGCAAAACACCTGGACTGGCTCCTCGGATTCTCGGATCCGACGCTCGGGGTCGGCTGGAATCCGCGCTCGAGCCGCGCGGCGCGCTGGCGGCTCGGCCGGATGCGCGCGCTGCTGCACTTCGCCGGTGATCCGGACCGCCGGATGCGCGTGGTGCTGATCGCGGGCACGAAGGGCAAGGGCTCGACCGCCGCGTTCCTCGCCTGGATCCTCCACGCCGCGGGTGTGCGTGCGGGACTGTTCACGTCGCCGCACCTCCAGGCATATCGCGAGCGCGTTCGCGTCGACGGCGCCCTGCTGAGCGATGCCGACTTCGCGCGCGCCATCGACGACCTCCGTCCACTGGTCGCGCGGCTGCGCTGCGCGCACCCCGCCGCCGGAGAGCCGACGACGTTCGAGCTCACGCTGCTGCTCGCGCTGCGCGCATTCGCGGCCCGTGGCTGTGCGGTGGCGATCGTCGAGGTCGGCCTCGGTGGGCGCATCGATGCGACGAACGCGCTCGATCCGGACGTCTCGGTGATCACGCCGGTGAGCTACGACCACACCGCGATCCTTGGCCGGACGCTCGGGGCGATCGCGACCGAGAAGGCGGGGATCGTCCGCCGTGGGCGGCCGGCGCTCAGCGCCGAACAGCGGCCCGCCGCCGCACGCGCGATCCGGGGGGTCTGCCGGTCCGCCGCCGCCGAGTGCCGCGTGATCCGCCCGCTCGGCGCGCACGCGGAGCTCGGACTGTCCGGCGACCACCAGCGGCAGAACGCCGCTCTCGCGGGCGCCGCGGCACGAGCGCTCGGCGTCGACGGATCCTCCGTCACGCGGGGCCTGCGCACGACGATCTGGCCCGCGCGCCTCGAGCGCGTTCCGGGGCGGCCGGGGATCGTGCTCGACGGCGCGCACAACGGCGCCTCGGCCGAGGCGCTCGCGCGCGCGCTCCGGCGCGAGCGCCCGGTCCGGCGCATCGCGGTCATCGTGGGCGTCAATCGGGACAAGGACGCCCGCGCGGTGCTCGGCCCGCTGTTCGGCGTCGCGTCCGCCGTGGTCGTGACGCGCTCGACGAGCCCACGCGCCGCCGAGCCCGCCGCGGTGGCGCATGCCGCGACACGCGGGGCGCGGATCCCGATCACGGTCAGTGCCGATCTCCCGGCGGCGCTCGCGGCGGCGCGCGCGGCCGCGGGGCCGGAGGGGCTGGTCTGCGTGGCCGGCTCGCTCGCCCTCGCCGCGGATGCGCGCACGGCCCTCGGTCTCTCGCCGGCGGAGCGGTGGTGGTGATCGGGGCGCTGGTCTTCGACTTCGACGGGCTCATTTTGGAAACTGAGACGCCCGCCTATCAGGCCTGGGTCGAGACCTATCGGGAATTCGGGCACGAGCTTCCGAAAGCGCTCTGGCTCGACTACATCGGCCGCGAAGGCGGCTGGTTCGACGCATTCGCGTATCTCGAGGGGCTGGTCGGGTCGGGCCTTGACCGGACGGCCGTCGAGGGGCGCCGGGATGCGCGCAAGACCGAGCTGGTGCTGGCCGTGACAGAGAGCGTCGGGCTCCGCGCGCTGCTGACCGACGCCCGAGCGCGCGGTCTCCGTCTCGGGGTGTGCTCGAGCTCGACCCCGAAGTGGGTCCTCGGTCATCTCGATCGGATCGGGCTCCGCGAGCTCTTCGACCACGTCCAATGTCGCGACCGGCCGGATCTGCGGGCCAAGCCCGCGCCGGACCTGTACCGCGCGGCGTGCGCCGGCCTGGGCGTGCGACCCGAGCGGTCGATCGCGTTCGAGGACTCGCGGAACGGGATGCTCGCAGCGCAGGCGGCCGGGATGCGGTGCGTGGTCGTTCCGAACGAGCTCACGGTCGCGATGGATCTGGACGGCGCCGACCATCGGTTCGAGTCACTGGCGCAGGTCTCCCTCGACACGCTGCTCCGCAGGTCCTCGCGCTGATCTTTCGATAGGGTTCGCTCATGGACCTGATCGCGGACGCCCCGGAGCTCGCCGTCGTGCTCGGCGGCGGCCGCGCGCCGGATGGCGATCCGCTCCCGTCGACCCGGGCGCGCGCGCATCGGGCGGCGCAGCTCGCGCGTGAGCGCCCTGAGCTGGCCATCATCTGCTCCGGCGACCGTCCGCTCGACGCCGCCGACGGTGGTACGAGCGAGGCCGCGCTCATGCATGACCTCATCGCCGGCTGGGGCATCGCGCCCGAGCGCATCGCCGTCGAGGACGAGTCGCGCGACACGATCGGGAGCGCCGTCCTCACGGCCGTCCGCTATCTGGCGGGCAGCGAGCCGCGACCGCTGTCGGTGATCACCTCGCCGTTCCACCTCGAGCGCGCGACCGAGACGTTCCGTCATGTGCTGGGCTACGCGTGGCAGGTCCAGGCGGTCGCGGCGGATGAGACGGACGACGACGTCGCGCGGGCCGCCCGCGAGACCGGTCGCCTGCAGGAGACGACGACGTTCTTCGCCGGCGTGAAGCCGGGCGACCTCCGCACGATCGCCCGCCGCCTGCGGGAGCGGTGGCCGTACTACGCGAGCGTCAAGCGCCTCGATCTGGATGCAAGCCCGCACCGATAACCCTGGCGATCACGTCCGGAGGATCGCCATGCCCGACGCCATCGTCCTCGCCATCCACGCTGAGCACGCCGACGCCATCCTCGACGGCACCGCGCGCTTCGAGCACCGCACGCTCCCGCCGAAACGGCTCCCGGCGAAGGCGTACCTGGCCGTCGTGGAGGAGCGCGCGGTCGTCGGCGAATGCGAGCTCGGCGCGCCGACGCGGAAGTCCGCGCGAGGCTGGGCGCTGCCGGTCACGAGACCGCGCCGGTACCGCTCGCCGCGTCCACTCACCGATTTCGGCCTGGCGAAGATCCCCCGCTCGTTCCGCTACGTCAGCTCGTAGCGCGCTGATACCGCGTTAGTTCGCCGGGCGCCACGCGAATGAGATGTGCACGATCCGATCGCCGTCGGTCTCGAAGGTCCAGGTGGTGAAGTTCGCGAAGTGACCGGGCGAGCGCGTGAGCCCGCGCAGGATGACGGAGCTTCCGTGCACCTCCTCGTCGCGGACGAGCCGGATGAACGGCGGCGCCATCCGGATGAGCCGCTTCGCCGCGTCCTTGCCCTGCAGCTCCGTCTCGCCGCCCGGAAGAACGAGCGTCACGTTGTCGGCGCAGACCGACCCGGCCTTGTCGGGGTCTCCGGCCTCGAGTGCGGCCATGAATGTCTTCGCGGCTTCGAGCGGCGTCACCGCGTCATTCTCGGGCAGCCGCCGCGCGGGCTCCCTGCTCGACCCATTCCGGGCGCATCCGCACGCCGAGCGACCCGATCGCGAGCGCGGTGACGATCCCCGTCGCGGCGAGCTC
>DATCOD010000100.1:0-7212 GCA_036564905.1 Candidatus Limnocylindria bacterium | reverse complement strand
CGATGGCTTGGCCGCGATCCGGGGGATCAGGATCGACGCGGCGAAGGTCGTCACGAACATCGTGTCGTTCGAGGTCGACCGCGCGTCGATGGACGCCGGCGACTTCCAGAAGGCCTGCGCCGAGCGCGGCCTGCGGATCTCGCGCTACCTTGGGAACTCGCCGCGCCTTCGGATGGTCACCCACGCGAACGTGAGCCGCGCGGACGTCGACGCGGCGCTGGTGATCATGAGCACCGCCCTCTCCGGCAAACGGGAGCCCGTGACCGCCGCCGACTAGCGCGTGTCGTGCGTCTTGAGGCGCGGGTCCAGGGCGTCACGCAATCCGTCGCCGATCAGATACAGGCAGAGCACCGTGAGGAAGATCATCACGCCCGGGGACACCACCAGCCACCACGCGCGAACGAAGTACGACGCGCCATTGGTGAGCATGTTGCCCCAGCTCGGCGTCGGCGGCAGGATCCCGAGGCCGAGGAAGCTCAGTGCCGATTCCAGAAGGACGATCGCGCCGACGTCATCTTGGAGTCGACCTGGATGAGCGGGTCGTAGAGGAGCTGCGTGATCCGGCGCGACGCGGTGTCGTTCACGAGCACCGGCTGGATGGTCGCGATGTCCGAGATCGTCGCCTCGATGACCCGGCCGCCTTGCTGTGGCTTCTCCGTCGCCGCAGCCGCGGGCGAGGCTCCGCCACCGGGCGTGCTGCTGGAGCTACAGGAGATGACCACCAGCACGGCCGCACCGAGGACCGCTACGAGCTCGCCGCATTTACGCACAACCCCCCATCGCCTGTTTCGTACGGGCGACGCCTCGGGTACGCGAGACACCAGCGGACCGTTCATTCAGCGGCCACGAAGATGCCCAAGTGGCATCCATCGCCACTCGGTCGCGCGAGGCCCTGGCCGCTTTTCGGACACCTTCGCCGCGGTCGGCCAGGACCAACCTCATACAGATGGGGGACGTCAGATCCGCCCGGCGTTCGCCAGACTTGCCCATGGTGGATGGGTTCTTCCGCCGTGATGGCGGGCAGTCGCTTGTCGAGCTAGCACTGACCCTGCCGCTGCTCGTCTTCGCGATCCTCGGTGGGGCGGATCTCGCCCGCGCGTTCGCCCTCCAGATCGCGGTCGAGAACGGGTCGCGCGCAGGCGCGGAGTCCTACGCCATCGATTCGACCCCGACGACCGCCGAGGCCCAGGCCGCCGCGATCAACGAGATCAACCGCACACCGACGGCGAACGTCTCGACCGCCAACGTCACGGTGACGAAGAAGCAGGCGGATGGCGTGACGGCGTGCGTCTCGCCGCCGACGGTCGCGACACCGTGCTACGTCTCCGTGCGGGTCCGCTACGGCTGGACCACGATCGTCGCCTGGCCGCTCGTGCCCAACAGCGGCACGTTCGACCGGACGACCTCCATCCGGACCTTCTATTGAGCCGTCGGCTTCGCGGCTTCCGCGAGGAGGAGCGTGCTCAGGCGCTCGTGGAGTTCGCGCTCGTCCTGCCGATCTTCCTGCTCCTCGTGACCGGGATCTTCGACGTCGCGCGAGCGGTGTGGCAGGAGAACTCCCTTGCGTTCGCCGCTCGCGAGGGGACGCGGTACGCCATCGTCCACGGCTCGGGCGGGAACCCCGTGGTCGGGCCATGCGCCAACTGCGTCAATCCCGTGGCGAACAACCTGGGAAACATCGTCAACGCGGTCACCCGCAACGCGATCGGCGTCTACGACATCAACGTCACCATCGACTATCCGGATGGCGACAATCAGCGGAATCATCGGGTGACCGTCGACGCGACGGCACAATTCATCCCCCTGCCGTCGCAATTCATGCTGGGCAGCACATTCCGGATCACGCTGCGCGGTGGCTCGCAGCTGTTCATCGAGCGATGAGCAAGGCGCGCGCGTTCCTCGGCCCCGACGGCCAGGGCGGCCAGGCCCTGGTCATGGTCGCGATCGTATTCATGGCGCTCCTGTTCGTCGTCGGGCTCGCCGTCGACTCCGGTCAGCTCTTCGCCGCGAAACGGAGCGAGCAGGAGGCAGCCGACGCCGCGGCCTTCGCCGGAGCGGTCGTGATCTACCAGAACGGCACCATCGTGCAGGCGATCCAGGCCGCGATCAACGATGCCACGAAGAACGGCTTCACCACCGGCACGAACAGCACGACCGTCACAGTCAACGGCTGCACGATCGCCACCGGCTGCACGTCAGGACCGACGTCAGGTCTGTACGTCGGCGAGAGCCCCGTCCGCCACGTCGAGGTCATCATCGTCCGGCAGGTGAAAACGACGCTCGTTCCCGCGGAGGCGGCGTTCAACCCGGTCCGGGCGCGAGGCGTCGCCGGCGCGGAGCCGTTCAACAATCAGTACGCGATCATGGTCCTCTCGCCGACCTGCGCCGGGGGGACGACCCCGACGTTCACCGCGAGCAGCAACGTCGACCTGCACATCACCGGTAGCGGCGTCTTCGTGGACGCGACCTGCTCGACCGCGGTCAGCGGCTTCGCCGGGACGAACTTCACCGTCGCATCGCCCTACTCGCTCGACATCGTCGGAGGCTCGACCGACACGTTCCCGTCGGGTGTCTACAAAGTGAACAAGGGCGTGCCCGCCCAGCCGGACCCGTTCGCCGGCTTCCCGGTGCCCGACGGACACAGCTACGACGGCGTGGACCTGCTCGCGACGGATCCGCCATACATCGGCGGCGGCGGGACCGCGGTCGAGGGGATCTACTCCTCGAGCACGATCACGGGGAAGAAGCTGTGCCACGGCATCTACATCATCAAAGGTGGCGGCACGGGCGGCGACATCACCATGGACACCACGAACAACGACACCCGCACGAGCACCCCATGCGACGGCCGGGTCCTCATCTACAACACGATGAGCAACTGGCCATCCTCGACCGGCACCTGCTCGAGCATCGGCCAGAGCGGGAACCACCCGATCACCATCCTGCCGATGACAACGGGTCTGTACGCCAATATGCAGATCTACCAAGACAAGGCGTGCACGGCGTCGCTCCTCGTCGGCGTCGGCAGCTTCATCAGCGCCGGCGGCACGCTCTATCTGCCCTCGGCGGCGATCAGCCTCAACGGCAACGCCACGAGCCTCACTGCGGGTCAGATCGTCGCCAAGACGATGGCCCTCCAGAACGCGAACCTCACCGTGAACTTCACCGCCACGACCACCGCGTCCCCGGTGCTTCCACGGCTCGCCGAATAGCGGCCGGACCGGTACCACCGGCCCACTACAAGGTGGTACCAACTGACGCGCCGCCGTCACCCCGCGGCGGCCGTCCCGTTCATACACTCGGTGACCCAATGACCGTGCGCCCACGTCCCGCCATCTTCCGCGCGGACGCCGACGAGGGCGGCCAGACGATCGTGCTCGTCGCGCTCCTGTTCGTCGTCCTGATGGGCTTCGCGGCCTTGTCGCTCGACGTCGGCCGGTTCTACGCCGAGCGCCGCTACTTGCAGAACGCGGTCGACAGCGCCGCGCTGGCCTGCGCCCGAGCCTATAGCCAGGCCGGGACGCCGCAGAGCGCCTGGAACGCGGCCGACAACATCCTCCAGCACTTCGACCTCAAGAGCGACCCGATCGGCGCCGTCATCAGCTACCCGGGCGCCGGCGACCAGGTGAGCGGGTACACCGCGCCGCTCGTCTACGCCAACAGCATCGTCACCGACCAGAACCTGATCGGCGGCATCAAGCCCATCGCGACGCCGCTCGGGTGCCGCGTCGCCATCACGGTGAACGTGCCGACGTTCTTCATCAAGCTCGTGCAGCCGAGTCTCGCCCAGATCGGCATGGTGACGAAGGCCTACGCGACCTCGGTCGGGGGCTTCTTGCCGTCGGTCACCTACCGCTACTCCAGCGGGCCGGGACCCGGCGACGGAAATGCCAACAACTTCATCGCCTGGACGATGCAGGACGGACAGGACTATCAGTGCACGGTCGCGAGCGACGTAAATTGCACGAACGCGACGCCGGCGACCCCCGGACGCGACCACATCATCTTCGGCGCGGGCGCGAAAGCCACGAACGACTCGTCGTTCCGCGGCTACATCGGCCTCGACATCCGGAATTTCCAGCCGGACGCCAGCGGCACGCTGATCCACGACGCGTACAACGGGGTCAGTCCGACGGCAACGGTCAACACCCTGAAGAGCTTCGAGGGCCAGTGGATCGACAAGGGCTACCCCGGACCGGACATCTGCGTCGTCGATCCAGCGAACTTCCTCCCCTGCGCCGAGATCTCCGCCCTGGACGGATCGAGCTCCGGCATCTTCATCACCGACTACAACCAGTTCTTCAAGGTGGGCGACACGCTCATGCTCCAGCTCTACGACGGCACGGTGAAGAGCATTCCCGACTTCACCCTGCAGGGCCCGAACCTCACCGTCCCGACCACCACCGGATCGGTGGCGAGCTCGACGGTGCAATACACGATGAACTCGCAATTCCAGGCGTCGGGCTCGGTGATCAGCACGGAGCTCTATTACGACGACGGCTCTCTGACCGGTGGCGCGGGCGATCAGTCCGGCACCAACCCGTTCATGACCGCAGCGATCTCGCCGTGCGCGCCCGCTGCGCCACCGCTCGGCCGTGAGGCCTGCGGCACCTTCGCGCTCAACCCGACACCGGTGAACGTGAGCTCGTACAACCAGACCTGGTCCGGGATGACCGCCACCGGCGCGCAACAGGGGATCTACCAGGCCTGGCTGCGCGGGAACGCGACCGCGCCGTACAACCAGCGCCAGCACGACTCGCTCATCACGGTCACGGTGGGCAACCAGGCCCGCGATTTCAACCTCACGAGCTCGACCGGCGTGGTCAGCGTGGCGGCTCCGGGGACCCAGGCCGACTTCTCGGTGCGCGTGCGGAGCGGGAACGGCAGCACGGCCTGGAACGGCGGGGCGAGCAGCATCCACCTGACCTGGGAGCAGTGTCCGGTGTTCACCGATCCGGTCACCGGCCTCCAGACCCAGCTCAGCTGCAAGATCAACGGGAGCAGCTCGACGACCTCCGCCGATGTGAGCGTCGGCAGCGGAAGCTCGGTCGAGTCCACATTCAACGTCGACACCACCGCCGCGGGCGCGGATCAGTCGTACATCGGATGGATCCGCGGATACGGGCACGACTCCTCCGGTCACCCGGTGAACCACCTCTTCCAGGTGACCGTGCAGGTGAGCGTCGTGTCCGGCGGCGTGACGAGCTACGTCGACGTGATCGGCTACGCCGCCTTCAGGATCACGGCGGTCGACAGCAACGACGTGAGCGGCGTTGCGATCAGCAAGGCCGTGAACGACCCGAACGATCCGGCGCTCGCGATCGGCCGCAAGATGCGGCTCGTCCCCTGGGAGACGCCCTAGGCCAGGCCGAGCTCTGCTGCCGCGAGGGCCGGCGGGATCGAGGCGCACCCGAGCAGCGCGTCATGGAATCTCCGCATCCCGTACCCCTTCGCTCGCGCCCGGTCACGAAGCTGCAGGATCGCCGCCCGCCCGAGCGCGTAGCTCGACGGCTGGAGCGGGTTCAAGGTGTAGCGGCGGCATTCGCCGACCGCGTTCGGACGCTCGAGCTTCGGCCCCTCCATCATGAAGTTCACGGCCTGCTCGAAGCCGAGCTCGCCCGTCGATAGGCCGACGTCCACGCTCACCCGGGCCGCTCGCCACAGGAGATCCTTGAGCCGCAGCAGCCGCGTCTCGGGATCGTCGAGGAACCCGACCTCGGTCATGAGCTCCTCGACGTAGAGTCCCCAACCCTCGATGAACACGTTCGACCGGATCGCCTTGCGCGCGATCGACGGATGGCCGGCCGCCGTCGCGAGCTGGAGGTGATGGCCCGGGTAGCCCTCGTGGCAGGCGATGACCGCGATGCCCTTGCGCGGGTGTCCTGACAGGCGCTCCTCCCGAACCGTGTCGGGCTCGCCCGCCGCGGGGAGCGTCACCCAGAACCGGCCGCGGCGCGAGCGCTCGAACGGGCCCGGCTGGACGTACGCCGCGTACGGCAGCGTCGGGCGGGCGAAGTCCGGCATCGCTTCGACGGTGAGCGACTCCCCCGCCGGGAACGCGGCGAGGTCGGCCACGTGGGCCGCCTCGCGCGAGCGCTCCATGTCGGTCCGGTACGCCGCGACGAGGTCGTCTTCCGCTGGATGGTCCCGTCGGAGCCGGTCGAGGCTGTCGCGCCACTCGCTGTCGCCCAACGCGCGTGCCGCATCGACGAGCTTCCCGGCGGTCTCGGCGTAGAGCTCCTCGCCCCATCGCTTCAACGACGCCGCGTCGTACGGAAGCAGCTCCTTGTCCCGGAGGAGCGCGTCATAGGCGTCGCGGCCGATGGCGAAGCTGCCCTTCGCGCGGCGCATGAGGTCATCGCGCAGCCACGATGCGTATTGGTCGAGCGCATCGCCGGCCCGCTTCCCCGCGCCGGCCAGTGCGGCCTTCGCCGTGGAGCCCTCCGGCGCCAGCGACGGGAGGATCGCGCGGACGAACGTCGCGCCCGCGGTCGCGCTCTCGCCCGCGACGACCACGTAGACCGGCGGCACGCGGTCGGGATCGAGATTCGCGACCGCATGCCGCAGCGCGGCCGGTGCCTGCTCGAGCCGCTCGGCGAGCGCGCCGAGGCGCGTCTCCGTATCGCCCTCGTCGCGGATGAGGGCGTAGTACGCGCCTCGGATGATCGCGTCGGAATAGAGGGACGGTTGGCGGACCTGACGCTCGAACGGGCGGAGCGCCTTCTCGCCGCGGAGCTCACCGAGGACGAGCGCGAGATCGGTGCGCGTCGACGCGGCCCACGAGCGCGCGTCGTGGGACTCGAAGACGTTGAGCCAGCGGTCGGTGAACGCGTCGCGCGCCGCGAAGCCATCGAGGCTCAGGTCGGCGAGCTTCGCATCGTGGTCGTGCAGCCCGGCGATCGTGGCCGCCGTGGGGTCGAGCGCGTATCGGTCGCGCACGAACGCGTCCACCTGCTGCCCGAATGCGGCCTCCTCGCCTACCATCGAACGACAGTCTTTCAGGTCCGGTCAGCACGTGGGGGGAGCCAGCATGTCCGCCGTCGTCGCCCGCGATCCCGATTGCGCCAGCTGTGAGGCGCCGTGCTGCCGGCGGCAGTTCATGGAGGATTCCGACCGCTGGTTCAAGCTCGCTGACATCCGGCCGATCTACCGGGCCGCGGGCACCGACATCCACGTGGTCGGTTGGGCGCGGCAGCCGGACGGCCGCCAGCC
>DATCOD010000099.1:0-3409 GCA_036564905.1 Candidatus Limnocylindria bacterium | reverse complement strand
GGTATCAGCCGTAAGGCTCGACGCTCCAGCCGCAGGCCGAGCTACCGACGATCGGCCGCAGCGACGCGCTCGCCAGGGATGCGAGCATGGGCGCAGGAGCTAACGTCCGATGCTTACCCACGACTGCGGGACGAGCTCCTTGACCAGCGGCTAATGCGGGACGGGGCGACGCGGATGTTCGAGGCGATGGAGACCGCAGCGGAAGAGACGAAAGGGGTCTCGTGAACATGCCACAGCAGGGCCACACCTACGTGCGGACGCATCGACTGAAGGGCAACGTGCTGAGCCTCGCGCCTCGCACTGAGGCGGCCGCGATCGAGGCGTCTGCCGCATATCGGCGTTCCGGGCGCACGGCCAAGACGCTCGTGAATGCGGGGCGGCTCGGAGTCGAGGTGGTTGCGCTCCGCAAAGGCACATCAATGGCCGAACATCACGTGATGGGCCACGTCACCATCCACGTCCTGCGCGGCGCCCTGCGAGTCACGACGCAGGAGGGGCCTGCCGATCTCGGATCTGGCGACTTGTTGGTCCTCGCTCCGAACGTCACCCACTCGGTCTCCGCGCGACGCGACGCGCGCTTCTTGCTCACCTTGGCGCTGGAACGGTAGACCGGGCCACGATCTCAGCTCACGAATGCGCGCGCAGTCTTGTGACGGTCAAACGTCCACTGCGTGCGCAGCAAAGGTCGCCGGTACCTCTCGCACGGCAAGCTGCACTACGACTCGGAGCCCGAAGACCGCCAACCGATCACGATCCGTAGTCCAGATGTCCCTGCTCGACCCGAGCCGCGTCGGTCATCTGGTGCGGCTGCGGCGCGCCGCCGACCCGGAGATGGACGACGGTCCAGCCGTCAGCGGTGAGGCGATCGGCGAGGAGGCGCCGATGGCAACGCCACCAGAGCGTCTCGGCACACATGAACGCGACCGTTCGCTCGTGCGCCAGCGCGGTCAGCGCTGCGTAGTCCCGGGCGAATTCATCGGTCGCCATGTGATCGGCGTACGCGCGGAACGCCGTGACCCGCAAGCCAGTATGCGGCGAGTCGGGTAGCGGCTTGCGGCGGCCACCGAGCCCGCGAAGGTGCACGTATGCGAGACCGGACGACGTGAGCGAAGCGGCGAGGGTGGCGGATCCGAACTGCGGATTGCGGCGCGAGCCGGGAAAGCTCCGCACGTCGGCGAGCGTGTGCACGTCGGCCGCACGGAGCGCTGCGATGAAGTCAGCCACCGGCGCCGTGCCGTGGCCGATCGAGTAGATGGTCGGCATGACATCGATTGTGGCCGTGGTTCGTCCGCTTCGCGCGGACCCCATGAGCGTGAGGGCAAGACAGTTATCCGCATCGGCGCCGACTATCCGTGTCGCTCAATTCGCTGCCTCACGCGGCTAGCATTGCCATCATGACCACCCGGCCAGTTCCCGACTGAGACCCGCGTGATCCTTCGGTGCTGAAGGATCAACGGCAAGCGTATGACCGGATGCGCGAGCGCTGCCCCGTCGCATACAGCGAGTTCTTGGGGTGGTCCCTCTTCCGCTACGACGACGTGCTTCGCGCGATCCGCGTCACGATTACGTCGGGAGGCGGACCCAATCGAGTCACACACGACCCTGTCTGCCCGACGAAGCCCAAGCGCGGTCGGTAGAAACTCCACGAGGCCGTTCACAGCATGCACTCGATCGCCGGCTCGACGCACGCTCCCTCGCGGTCGAAGCCGAACGGCCGATCAGTCCGGACGCGTACGACCTTCGCAAATTCCAGCCGCCGCGTTATGTGGTGCGAAGCAGCGCCTTTTGCTGAGTCAGACGCTGAAGACCGGGCTCGGCGGATCGAGCACGGTCTTGCCTCGCTCGGGTCCGCACCCGCCAGTCTGGTAGCGAAGCCGCGCTCAGCCGATCGAAGATCCCGCTGACGCGTGCGGCTCGCACGCGCGGGTCGTCGGCCTCGAGGGTGTGAAGCTCAAGATCGAATCGCGCCACAAAGTGGATAGGTGCGAACATTCCAATGAGCCCTTAAAAAAAGAGTGGGCCCTCAGATTCGATGACGGCCTTTCACAGCCTCTCGCGTTTTTGCGCGCCTGGACAACAGCTGTAGTCCGCCAGCCGTAGCCACCCGCGCTCGTTCTGAAGAAGCCGAGCTGTTACCACTTCCGCGTGCTTGACCCCCACGTTTCCGCGATCCTCTCCGCGACCCTGGCCGCGGTAACAATCGGCCACTGTTATCACATTGAGCTGGGCTGCGTGGTAGAGGCGTGGCAGTTCGTAGAGTTCTCTTGATGGGCCCGATTGTGAAGTCAGACGAGACGCTGCGCGTTGGATGGCATCGGATCGTGGAAGTCCGCGCCCGGTGATGGGGAACACGCCGCCTCCGATTGCCAGGATCCTCGCGGTGGCGGTGTTGGTCGTGCTGCTGACGTCATGCGGTTCACCGCAGGGGCTGGCGGGAGGCTGCCAGCCGAGCGCGAACGAGTCACCGATTCCGTCCCAATCCGTCGTCCGAAGCATCCAGCTGAGCGACCGATGGTCCGGCGCACACGGCTCGTTGTGCTTCTCTGAGGTGCGAGTCTCCGACGGCCGGTTCGTGATCATCGGTCACACCGATGGCACGCCCTCAGTGGCGGATCCGTGGTTTGCGGCGTTGCGCGGTTTTTCGCACATGACCCTGACGGACGACACCGGCCGGCTCTACGCGACATCCGGGACTGACGCGAGACCGGGACACCCTGCCGTCATCGCGGTGGATGGGCTGCTCCCGCCCAGACCGGGGACCGCAACGGGCGACCTGCTGTCGGGCGCGCATGAGCTCACGATGCAGGTCGAGAACGTCCTCGACCAGGTCGCGGGCCCGTGGCTGTTTACGGACATCCCTGCGCGCTCCGGCCCGCTCGACGCGACGGCGAACGCCGCGGGCCGGGAGCTTCGTCTCTACGACCTTGTCGTGCGGGCGGATGGCTTCTCGGTCGGCTTCATGGATCTCGGCGGCTTCCAGACGCCTCCGTTCGTCGGGATCCGCTCGCCGTATGCCGAGTTCGCGTCAGCGCACGATGCGAACGGCAACAGCTACGCGGTCGTCGCCCCCGAGCGGATCGGCCAAAGCACGATCCTGTACATGAAGTTCGCACCCGCGCCGCCGGCCGACGCGCGCCTGACCGTCACGCTCGAGCGGATCTACGTGTCGACCGACCGCACCTGGCGCGGAACGATCCGACTTCGGTAGGTCTAGGCGGGCGACGCGAGGCTACCTCGCGGCCGGCACCTTCTCGAGCAGCTTGAGGCTCTCGCGGATGAAGGCCGGAAGGTCTCCTGGCTGGCGCGACGTCACCAGATTGCGATCGACGACGACGTCCTGATCGACGACGTCCGCACCGAGCAGCTTGAGATCGCCCTGGATCGTCTTCCACGCCGTCAGGCGATGGCC
>DATCOD010000098.1:0-45640 GCA_036564905.1 Candidatus Limnocylindria bacterium | reverse complement strand
GGTCGCCGAGCCCGGCGCCGACGGCGAGCCGGAGCCCGGCGCCCACGTTCGCGATCTGTTTCTCGTCGGTCCCGCGTGGGTTCGCCCGCTTGTGCGGGCTCGTGGTCGACGCGCGGACCGGTCGCGGGATCGCCGGTGCGTGCGTGTCGCTCGGGTCATGCACCGATCAGTCAGCTCGCACCGATCCGAATGGCCGCTGGGCGTTCCCGCTGCCGGTCGGCAATGGGACGCTCCAATGGACCTTCGAGTTCGCGAAAGCCGGCTACCGGACGTCGCTGTTCACCCAGACCTCGCGTCAGGGGTTCATCACGATCCCGACCCAGCGGCTCATCGCCGCTCCGTAACTAGACTCCACGCGTGATCGCGGACCTGCGCGTCCTCGTGGATCGGCGCGAGCTCCTCGTGGATTTCGCGTGGCGCGAGCTCCGGGCGCGCTACAAGGGCTCGGCCCTCGGGTTCGCCTGGAACTTCCTCAACCCGCTGCTGCAGCTCGCGGTGTTCTGGCTCCTGTTCGGCGTCGTGCTCGGCTCGCGGCCTCGCACCGAGTCCGGCGAGCAGCCCTTCGCGATCTTCCTGTTCGTCGGCCTGCTGCCGTGGACGTTCTTCAGCAGCTCGCTGATCCTCGGTGCGGCCTCGATCGTGAGCAACGGCGCGATCGTCAAGAAGGTCAAGCTCCCGGTGCAGCTGCTCCCCGCGGCGAGCGTGCTCTCGGCGCTGGTGAATTTCCTCCTGAGCCTGATCGTGCTGTTCACGGTGCTCGCGATCTTCGGGCCACGGCATCCCGAGGGCCTTGTCTATCTGCCGCTGCTCCTCGTCGTCGAGCTCGGGCTGGCCCTCGGATTCGCGTACCTGCTCGCCGGGCTCAACGTCTTTTACCGCGACGTCGAGCACATCCTCGGCATCCTGTTGATGGCCTGGTATTTCCTCACGCCGATCCTGTTCCCGATCTCGCTCGTGGCGAACCGGCCGCGCGAGCTGCTCGGCCTGTCGCTGAACCCGATGACCGGCGTTGTCGTCGGGTTCCAGCGCGCGCTGCTGGACGGCCTTCCGCCGGACTGGAGCCTGCTCGCGTGGTCCGCCGCGTCCGGGCTCGCGGTCTTCGTCATCGGGTTCACGTACTTCCGACACGCGAAGGACGACTTCGAGAGCGCGCTCTGAGTCTCAGGCTCCGAGACGCGAACAAGCCCCGTCTTGCGACGGGGCTCGTCGGTCGCTCGCTGCTGGTCGCGTTAGTACGTTGTGATGCTCACGGTGACGCTCGCGAAGCTCGCTGACAGGTCGTCAGCCGTGTACGTGTCCGTTGCCACTGGATTCGTCGTCGATCTCACGATGAAGCTGGCGCATCCGCCGATGGCGCTTTGCGGCGAGGTGCTCACGAGCGTCGTCGCGTGCACGGTGCCGCCGGTGCTTGCGGTGAACACCAGGCGCAGGGAGTCCGAGGAGCTGGTGATCGTGTTGTTGGACGCATCTTTGACGCAGATGGTCAGCGTGGACTGCGACGAGCCGTTGGCCGGGATCGGGTTCGGCGCGGCGGTGGCGACCAAGTGGGTTGCCGCGCCCGTGCCTGAGAAGGAGATCGTTGATGACGCCGGCGTGAGGCCGGCCGACGTTGCCGTCGCGGTGCACGACTCCACCAGCGCGTCGCTGATCGTGTACGTGACCGTGGTGCCAGTGGTGGCGGTGCTTGCCGTCGCGGGATTCCCGCCTCCGCCCACGGGCGTCGTGCTCTGCACCGTCGCGCCGCAGACCGCCGAGCTATTCGGCTGATCGAGCGTGAGCGTGACCGCCGTTGGCCCGAACACCCTGTTGCCACCGGCGTCCTGTACCTGAACCGTCAGGTCACACGTCGAGCTGCTGCTCGACGCCGTGGTGGGTGTGTTCGAGCAGGAGTTGCCGGTGATCGCGAGCTTTGCGGCCGGACCTGACGCCGTGACGACGGCCGACGCCGAGCCGCTTTGCAGGCCTGACACTGCAGCCGTGACCGTGCAGCTACCAGGCGCTCCGGTGGTCGTCAGTGTCGCGCTCGTGCTGCTTCCTCCCGTGCTGATCGTCGCGCTCGTGGGCGAGACGCTGCAGATCGCGCCGTTGTCGACGCTGAAGGTGACCGTCTGATTCGTCGAAGCGGTCGTGGTCGCGCCGCCGGCGTCCTTGAGCGTCGCCGTGACCGTCGTCGTCCGCGGGCTGCCTGACGGGAACTCGGTCAGACCGAGGCTGACCGCGACCGACACCGCCGTACCGGCGGTGCCGAACGTGACATTCGCGAAGCATCCCGCCAGGTTCGTCGTCGAGGCGGACAGTTGGTCAGTTCCGGTCGTGCCGCTGGTCGGCTGCGTCAATGTGAATGACGCTGTTCCATTCGCTGTCGTCGTCGTAAAGGATCCGCCGGTCGGGCCGCCGTCGATGCTGCCCGTCGTTCCCGCTTGCGACAGCGTGATGCTCCGGCCGCTGTCGGTGGTGACCGTTTGGCCGTTGCTGTCCTGGACCGTCACGGTGATCGTCGAGCTCTGGGTCGAGCCGGCCACGACGCTTGCCGGGCTCGCCGCGCATCCGAGCTTCGAAGCCGCACCGACCGCGGACGAGCCAGGCACCGTGATCCGCCAGAAGATGCCGTAGTCCTCCATCCACTGCGCGCCCTCGATGAGCGGCCGGATGTAGAGGTCGTATGTGCCCGGCGTCAGCGGAGCGCGGATGCCGAACTGGAACCAGGCCACCTGATTCGGCCCGACGTAATCCGCGGGCTGGATCGCGACGCGGTTGTAGCGCGGCCAGCCGGTATTCGGCGAGCCGAGCTGGCCGTCACCGCCGAGCAGGCTCGGCTGATCCTGACCGGGCGTCGGGTTCCACGTGCCGAGGTAGCCGACCTGGCCGAGGACGCCCTTCACCCAGCCGTTCGAGCCAGAGTTGTACATCGCAACGGTCGCGGTCATGGTGTCGCCGGGGCAGAGGGTCATGTAGCCGGACTGGCCGTACCACGCGGCGTGGAATCCGGGTTGGCCGGATGGCACATTGGCCGGCGGCGGGATGCCCGGGCCGGCGCTCGAGGTGCAGGCCGCGGCCTGCGGCGCGCTCGCGTCGTTGGCCTGGACGGTGCCTCCGATCGAGCCGAGGAAGACGACGAGGCTGACGCAGAGCGCCAGCGCATACAGCGCTCGCATAGAAGCTCCTCCGTGCGGATGTCGTGTCGTCGTGAAGCCCACAGTACCGCCGAGCAGGGCAGCGACCATCTCATTCCGTGCAAGTCCGATGCGCACCCGCGCGCTCGCTTGACCGTCTGGCGATCGTGATCGCTCGTGCCGCGCACCGCGGGCCCATGACACGCATCTGGCGCCGGTCCATGTGCGACGGGCGATCCGGCTGATCGCAGAGGTAACGTGATCGCGACGAAGCAAGCGGTCGACGCGGTACGAGATCCCTGATCCCGCCCGGGATCTCAATGGCAATGTGCCGCGTCGGATGCTAAGGAACCGGCCCCTCATGGATATCTAAATGGAACCTAATCGGGTATCCTCATGGACTGGAAGGAGATATACGTGGCAAAAACAACGCTGGAAGTGGACGATGCCAAGGTCGAAGCCGCGAAACAGGTCCTGGGGACGCGGACGCTGCGGGACACCGTCGATCGCGCCCTGGACAGCGTCCTCGCAGCGGACACGCGCCGACGCACGATCGAACGACTCCGTCGCATGGAGGGCCTCGACCTCGACAAGCCTGAGGTCATGGACGCCGCTTGGCGCTGAGT
Organism: Candidatus Limnocylindria bacterium; assembly: GCA_036564905.1. GTDB lineage: Bacteria > Chloroflexota > Limnocylindria > P2-11E > P2-11E > UBA4735. Next base: position 41,901 of record DATCOD010000098.1, on the reverse strand, counting down.
CCTTCGTATCTCGCTGATAAGAGCGCGCTCGCGCGCCTGGCCAACCCGGCGGTAGCCGCCCGGCTCGAGCCCCTCATCGAAACGGGCGCGATCGCCACGTGCGGCATGGTCGAGCTCGAGGTGCTCTGGAGCGCGAGAGGGATCGCCGAGCTGCGAGACGTTCGCCGAGAGTGGGGACTGTCGTTTCCGCGGGTCGGCATCACCGACGGCGACTTCGTACGCGCCGCCGACGTGCTGACGTTGCTCGCGGAACGGAGCCACCACCGGAGCGCCAAGATCCCCGACCTGCTCATCGCGGCTGCTGCGGAGCGCGCCGGCCTCGCCGTGCTCCATTACGACCGAGACTTCGATCTCATCGCCGAGGTGACCGGGCAACCAGCGGAGTGGATCGTGCCCGCGGGCTCGGTGTCCTAAGCGTGCCCGCGGACGCGCATACGCACGACGAGCACGAGGCCCGCTACCGCGAGGGCGATGCTGCGGCCTGGGATCGGCCGATCCGCGAGACCGAGCTGTACGACCCGGCGCAGCGCGACGTCTACAACTTCATCGATGACACGAAGGTCCGCTACCTGCGCCCGATGCTCCCACCGGGTGGCAACGCGATCGAGGTCGGTGCGGGCTCGGGCCGGCTCCTCATCCGGCTTGGTCAGGAACGTCCGTACAAGCTCGTCGCCGTGGACTACGCGCCGTACGCCGTGCGCGCGGTGCGCGAGAACCTCGCGCGGAGCGCGCAGCGCGGCGACGCGCTCTTCGGCGACGCGCAGGCCCTCCCGTTCGCCGACGCGTCGTTCGACGTCGTGCTGTCCGGCGGCCTGCTCGAGCACTTCCGCGAGCCCGGCCAGGTGATCCGCGAGATGACGCGGGTCCTGCGGCCGGGCGGCCTCTTCTACGCGGACATCGTCCCGCGCAAGGTCTCGCTGTACCGCTGGTCCGAGCGCGGCCGCATGGCCCACGACGAGCATCTGGCCGAGGGCATCTACGAGAGCGATCTGCCGAAGCGCGCGTGGGCGGCGCTCGCGCGCGACGCCGGGCTGCGCGAGGTGCGGATCGTGTCGGCCGGCGTGTACCCGCCGTACACCCGCGCCGGCTTCGAGCGGCTGCTCTGGCGGTACGCGGGGTTCTTCCGGGCGCTCGATGGCACACCGCTCGCAGATGCGCTCGGCTTCTTTTACATGTTGACTGGACGCCGATGACCGCGGTCCGCGCCGAGCACGTCTCCAAGATCTACCGGCTGCACCGCGAGCGGCGCCGCACCTTCAAGGAGGTCGCGCTCCGTCAGCTCGTTGCGGCGGAGGACGTCGTCGCGCTGCGCGACGTGAGCTTCGCCGTCGAGCCAGGCGAGGCCTTCGGAGTCGTCGGCGCGAACGGGTCGGGGAAGTCCACGCTGCTCAAGCTCATCGCCGGCACGGCGAAGCCCACCACCGGTACGCTCGAGGTGAACGGTCGCGTCTCGGCGCTCCTCGAGATCGGCGCCGGCTTCCACCCGGACTTCACCGGACGCGAGAACGCGTTCCTCAACGGCTCGCTGCTCGGGATCTCGCGCAAGGAGATGCAGCGGCAGATGCCCGCGATCGAGGAGTTCGCCGACATCGGGCGCTTCTTCGATGCACCGGTGAAGACGTACTCGAGCGGCATGTACATGCGTCTCGGATTCGCGGTCGCCATCCACCTGGATCCGGACGTGCTCCTGGTCGACGAGGTCCTCGCAGTGGGGGACGAGTACTTCCAGCACAAATGCTTCGCCCGCATCGCGGAGTTCCGGAAAGCGAAGAAGACGATCGTGCTCGTCACGCACGACCTCGGCGCGGTGGCGCGGCTCTGCGATCGTGCGATCTGGCTGGATCAGGGCGCCGTGAGCGCAGCCGGGTCGGTACGCGACGTGGTGAACGCCTACCACCTGAAGGTCGGCGAGAAAGAACAGCGGGAGCGCGCCGCCCGCGGCGAGATCGGCGGCCGCAAGGGCGACCGGACCCTTGAGATCGTGCGCGCGCGGATCCTCGATCAGGACGGAACGGAGCGCGTGGTGCTGGAGTCCGGCCGGGCCGCGGCCATCGAGATCGAATATCGCAACCCGCAGCTGGTGTCGGACGCGGTGTTCGGCGTCTGCATGTACCGCGACGACGGCATCTCGGCGTACTGCACGAACACCGCGAGCGACGGCATCGCCGTGCCCCCGAAGGCCGAGGGGGTGGTCCGCTTCGCGATGGACTCGCTCGCCCTGCTGCCCGGGGGGTTCGACGCCGACGTCGGGATCACCGATCCGCAGGACCGGTATTACGACTACCTCGAGAAGGGCATCACCTTCCGGGTCATCGCGGGCCCCGGTCGCGAGATCGGGATGTCCCGGATCGCGCACCGCTGGGAGTGCGAGTGAGTACGCTCCGGCCGTGAACGACGGCCCGATCGACCAGGCGGCCATCCAGGCTGAGATCCGCGAGCGCGTGCAGCGCAAGCGCGCGAATGGCGCGTACAGCGACGACGTGCGCGCGGCGCTCGAGCTTCCGCTCCCCGGCGGCCGCACGCTGTTCAGCGACGAGCTCGGCGATCCGCTGCCCGCGCTGCAGGACACGCTCGCCGAGGAGGCGACGTACGACGCGACGAGCCGGCGCCGGTTCGTCGGTGGTCCGATCACGGTCGGCCGGCGCGTCGTCATCGGGCTCGTGCGGTGGTGGGTCGCGGCGATCACGGACCGCCAGGAGCGGATCAACCAGCTCCTCGCCCGCGCGGTCATCGACCTGCGCGATGCGCCGTCCCCGCAGTTCGACGAGCGGCTCGCGCGCCTAGAGCGCGAGTGGCGGCGCTGGCGCGATGACGACGTGGCAGCAAGCCTCGAGAGCAGATTTTTCGCGGCGCGCTTCTCCGGCGACGAGACCGTCATCCGCGAGCAGTCAAAGTCATTCCTCGACCTGTTCCGTGGGCGGGCCCGGGTCCTCGATCTCGGCAGTGGCCGTGGCACGTTCCTCGAGCTGCTGCGCGACACGGGCATCGGCGGGTACGGGGTCGACCTCGATCCGAAGATGACCGACGAGGTCCGCGCACGCGGTCTCGAGGCGTACACCGGCGACGCCCTCGAGCACCTTCGCTCGCTCGCCGACGCCAGCCTCGACGGTCTCTACGCGCGTCACGTGGCTGAGCACATTCTTCCGGGCGAGCTCGTCGCGGTGCTGCGCGAATGCCGCCGGGTCCTGAAGCCCGGATCGCCGGTCGTGTTCGTCACGCCGAACCCCGCGACGCTCACCGTCGGCGCGCACACCTTCTGGCTCGACCCGTCGCATCGCCGCCCGATCCCGCCGGAGCTCTTCCACTTCTATCTCGAGGTCGAGGGGTACGACCGCGTCGAGACGCGCACGTCGGCGCCGAGCGAGACGCGCCTCAACGAGAACGTCCCCGAGGGCGCCGTTCGCGACAACGTGCGGCTGCTCAACGCGACGCTCTTTGGCGACCGCGACTACGCCGTCGTCGGCTGGACGCCGCCCGCGTGACCCGCGTCCACCAGTTCCATCCGGTGCTCGCACCGGGTGACGCGATGAGCAACCACGTCTTCGCGCTGCAGGAGCGTTTGCGTGGCTGGGGGCACGAGGCGCACGCGTACGCGGTGGAGGCGAAGCCCGGAGCGACGGACGTCCTCCCGTACCGGCGGCTGTTCCGCGATGTCGGACCCGACGATCTGGTGCTCCTGCACTTCTCGATGGGGAACGAGGTCTTCACGCAGCTCGCGAAGCTCCGCGCCCGGAAGGTGCTCGTCTATCACAACATCACGCCAGCCGAGTTCTTCCGTGGGATCAACGCGCACGCCGCGACCTACGCCCGCCTCGGCCGTCGCCAGCTCATCGACCTCGCGCCCGCGATGGACCTCGCGATCGGCGTTTCGGAGTTCAACCAGCGCGAGCTCGATGCCGCGGGCTACGCCCGCACGGCGCACGTGCCGATCCTCATCGACTGGCGGGCGTACGACCAGGCACCCGACGACGCCGTGCTCGCGCGTTGGGACCACCTGCGGCCGCTGCTGCTCTTCGTCGGTCGCGTCTCGCCGCACAAGCGGCAGGACGATCTCATCCGCATGCTCGCGTACTACCGCGCGTGCGTGGATCCGGACGCCAGGCTCGTCCTGGTCGGCGGCTACCGCGACCAGCCTCAGTACCACGCCCGTCTGACCGAGCTCGTGACGGCGCTGCACCTGGAGCCCGCGGTCACGTTCGCCGGCGCGGTCTCGGCCGCGGAGCTCGTCGCCTACTTCCGCTCGGCGAGCGCATTCGTCTCGCTGTCGGAGCACGAAGGCTTCGGGGTGCCGCTCCTCGAGGCGATGCGGTTCGACGTGCCGGTGATCGCGTACGACGCCGCGGCCGTCGGGGAGACCGTCGGCGGCGCCGGCGTCCTGCTGCAGGACCGTGACCTCGCCCAGGCCGCCGAGGCCGTGGGGCTCGTGCTCGAGCGCCGTGAGCTGCGCGAGCGGCTCGTCGCGGCCGGACGCGAACGGCTTGAGGCATTCGACCCGGATCGCGTCGCGGAGCGCACCCGCGAGGTGCTCGGCCTATGAGGATCGAGACCGCGCATCAATTCGCGCCGACGATCGCGTACGGCGACGCCGTCGGCAACGATTGCTTCGAGCTCCAGCGGCTCTACTGGTCCCGCGGTGTCCGATCGGATCTCTTCGCCGCCGAGGCGAAGCCCGAGGTCCGGCAATTCGTGCAGCCGTGGCGCGATCTCGAAAAGCTCCCCACGGACGCGACGTCGCTGCAGGTCCACATCTCGATGGGGAACGACGCGCTCTGGGATGTCGCGAAGCTCCCGCACCGGAAGACCGTCATCTATCACAACATCACGCCGGCGCATTTCTTCGAAGGTCTGAACGAGCACGCCCGGCGCTACTCGGAGATCGGCCGAGAGCAGCTCGCGGAGTTCGCGAAGGTCGCGGAGCTCGGCATCGCTGACAGTCTGTACAACCAGAAGGAGCTCATCCGCGCCGGATTCGCGAAGACCGCGGTCGTTCCGATCATCGTCGACTGGTCCGCGTTCGACGTCGAGCCCGATCCGGCGGTCCTGCGCGCGCTCGCGGACGAGCGCACCGACATCCTCGCGGTCGGGCAGATCCTCCCGCAGAAGGCGATCCACACGGTCGTCGCCGCGTTCGCGCGCTATCGCGACGGCGATCCGACCGCGCGCCTGTGGCTCGTCGGCTCGCACGCGATGTCCGAGGCGTACCTCGGGCAGGTGCGTGATGCCATCCGCGCCCACAAGCTCGAGGATGCGGTCACGCTCACCGGCTCGGTCCCGATGTCCTCGCTCGTCGCCTACTACCGCGGCGCCACCGCGCTGGTGACGCTCTCCGAGCACGAGGGCTTCTGCGTGCCGCTCCTCGAGGCGATGCGCAGCGGACTGCCCGTCGTCGCGAGCGACGCCGGGGCGATCCCGGACACGCTCGGCGACGCAGGGATCTTGCTTGGGGACACGACCCCTGACACGGTCGCGGCCGCGCTCGAGCGCGTCGTGCGCGACGCAGCGCTGCGCAAGGACCTCATCGCGCGCGGGCAGCGGCACCTGCTCGCGTTCACCCCTGAGGCCGTGGCCGACGATCTCGCCCAGGCACTCGCGCTCGCGGACTGGGAGCTGCCGGCGTTCCGCCGCCGCGAGCTCGCGGTCGTGTCGAGCGACCGGCGCTCGGGCATCCACCACTACGCCCTCGCGGTCTGCGATGGGCTACGCGCGGCCGGGCATCGTGCGACGTTCGTCGGCACGAAGCACCACGACGCGGCGGATCTTTCAACGAAGCTCCGCTACATCGCGAAGGGGACCGACGCGGTCATCTTCGAGCACGAGGCCGGCATCTATAGCGACGTCCCGTTCGTGCGCGCGCTCGCGCGGCTGCGCCTGCGCGGCATCCCGTCGATCCTCTCGGCGCACGAGATCGAGCCGGAGAAGTTCCATCACTACCGCAAGCTGTCCCATGCGCTGCACTACCGCCCGAGCTACGCGTGGTATCTCGAGTGGATCCGCGCGCTCTCGGTCGCGCTGCGCATCGGCGCCTGGTTCCTCGCGTACCGCGCGATCCTGGCCCTCATGGGGTGGCTCCCGGCACGGATCGTCGTCCACTCGCACCGCTCGAACTTCTGGGTGAGCCTCCTCACACGGGACGAGCGCAAGCGCGATCTCGTGCCGCTCGTCGTCATGCCACTGGAGGACACGGCGCTCCCCGCGAGCGCGACGGAGAAGCGGACCCTGCGGGCGCGGCTCGGGCTGCCACAGGACGGCTTCGTGTTCGTCTCGCCGGGGTTCTTCTTCAAGCGCAAGCGGTTCATCGAGGTCATCGAGGCGCTGCCCGACGACGCCGTGCTCGTCCTGTCGGGCACCGAATCGCAGTGGGAGCGGGGCTACTTCCAAGAGGTGCTCGACGCCGCGAAGGGCCGGGCGAACGTCGTGATCAATACCGACTACGAGACGATGGGCCGGTACGTCGTCGCGTCCGACTGTGTCGTCCTGTTCTACGAGGACGTGTTCCAGAGCGCGGTGGTCACGCAGGCGATCTGGGCCGGGCTGCCGTGCGTCTTCTCGGACACGCCGGGGTTCCGGCTCTACGAGGGCGCCGGGCTCGTGGCACGCGACACCGCGCAGCTCGCGCGCGCGATGCGCGAGATCCAGGAGCCCGAGGTCTACGCGCGCTGTGTCCGGCAGATCGGCATCCTCCGGCGCCTCCTGTCGCCGGAGCGCAACGCGATGCGCTACCTCATCGGGCTCAAATGACCGGCCGGCGGCTCCTCGTGGTGGTGCAGCGCTACGGGGCCGACGTCGTGGGCGGCTCCGAGCAGCACGCCCGTTTGGTCGTCCAGCGTCTCTCGCAGCGGCACACCGTCGAGGTCGCGACCACCACGGCCCTCGACTATTGGACCTGGGCGCCCTATTACCCCGTGGGCAACGACTTCCTGGACAGCATCCTCGTGCGACGTTTCGCCGTCACGGCCGGGCGCGATCCCGAGTTCAAGGCCTTCGAGCGGCACGTCCTCGAGGAGGAGCATCACGTCGCCGACGAGCTCGCGTGGCCGGAGCACCAGGGGCCCGTCGCCCCGGACCTCCTCGACTTCCTCCACGCGCACGGGCGCGAGTACGACGCGATCCTCTTCTACACGTACATCTACGCGCCCACCGCGCTCGGCCTGCCGCTCGTGCCCGAGCGCGCCGCGCTCATCTCGACGGCGCACGACGAGTACCCGCTGCGCCTCGCGCCGTACCGCGCGCTGTTCCATCTTCCCCGGGCGATGGGCTACCTGACGCCGGAGGAGCGGTCGATGGTCCACGCGCGCTTCCACAACGAGCAGGTGCCGGACGAGGTGCTCGGCTACGCGCTCGGCGACGCGCCGGCCGCCGACGTCGCCGCGTTCCGCACCCGGCACGGGATCGCCGGACCGTACGTCCTCTATCTCGGTCAGGTGAGCGAGGGCAAGGGCTGCGACGAGCTGCTCGCCGAATGGATCGCGTACCGCGACGCCGGCGGGTCGCCGGACGTGGCGCTCGTCCTCGCGGGCACGGTCCGCATGGACATCCCCGATCGGCCCGACGTTCGCGCGCTCGGGCGGGTCAGCGAGGAGGACAAGGCCGGCGCGCTCGCCGGGGCGCTCGCCCTCGTGCAGCCGTCGCGGCTCGAGAGCCTCGGCATCGTGCTGTTCGAGGCCTGGCAGTACGGGACGCCGGTCCTCGTGCACCGCGCGAACCTCGTGACGAGCGGCCAGACCGCACGCGCCGAAGCGGGCCGGAGCTACGCGGACGGCGGATTCGGCGCGACGCTCGACGCGCTCCGCCCGGTGCGCGACGCGCTCGGGTCCGCGGGGCGCGCGTTCGTCCGGCGCGAGTGCTCGTTCGCCGCGTTCGACGAACGGCTCGAGCGGCTCGTCGAGGCGACCGTCGGTGCCTGATCGGCCGAGCGTGCTCGTGGTCGTGCAGCGCTACGGCGACGTGAGCGGTGGCGCCGAGGCGCACGCGCGTGAGCTCGTCGCGCATCTGCGGCCGCACGCCGATCTCGCGGTGGCGACGACGACCGCGGCCGATTACTGGACGTGGGAGAACGCGTACACCGCCGGGATCGACGAGGTGGATGGCGTGACGGTGCATCGCTTTCCCGTCGAGTCCGGGCGGACGCGCGACTTCCGGCTGCGGGAACACCGGGCCTTCCAGAAGACCCATGCCCTCAGCGACGAGAACGCGTTCGTGCGCGCGCAGGGCCCGGTCGCGCCCGAGCTGCTCGAGCATCTCCGCCGCTTCGGGCGGGACTTCGACGCGGTCCTGTTCTTCACCTACATCTACTACCCGACCGTCTACGGCCTGCCCCTCGTGCCCGAGCGCGCGATCCTCATCCCGACCGCGCACGATGAGCCGGCGCTGCGCCTGTCGGTCTACCGGCGGCTGTTCCATGCCCCACGGGCCATCGCGTTCAACAGCGTCGAGGAGCGGCAGCTCGTGCACCGCACCTTCGCGAACCAGCGCATCCCGAGCGAGATCGCGGGCGTCGGCGTCGACGTGCCTGCCCAGCGCGACGCCGCGCGGTTCCGCGCGCGCTTCGGGATCGAGGGCCCGTACGTCCTCTACCTCGGGCGGATCGTCGAGAGCAAGGGCTGCGGGACGCTGTTCGACCAGTTCCTCCGGTGGCAGGGCACGCGCGACGCGACGCCGGTCACGCTCGTGCTCGCCGGGCGCGGCGATCCGGAGATGCCGGTGCCGTCGGACCCGCGGATCCGCCACGTCGGCCCCTTGAGCGACCAGCAGAAGTTCGACGCGCTCGCCGGGGCGACCGCGCTCGTCATGCCGAGCCTGCTCGAGTCGCTCTCGATGGTCACGCTCGAGGCCTGGGCCGCGGGCCGTCCGGTCATCGTGGACGCGCGCTCACCGGTGTTGTCGTCGATGGCCGCGCGTGCGGGCGCCGGGCTCGCGTATCGCTCGTGGATGGAATTCGCCGAGATCGCGGAGCTGCTCGTCGCCGACCCGCTCCTCGGCGAGCGGCTCGGTCGTGCCGGCCGGCGATTCGTGGAGTCCACCTACACGTGGCCGGCCGTGGTGGAGAAGTACCGCGACCTCTTCGCCGAGGTCGCCGCCCGCAACTCCTAGGGGATCGTGATCGTGCCGGCCTGGATCCCCTGCACGGTCATCGTCGCGTGCAGGACCGTCTGCACGGGACCATCCTGGGTGGCCGGGTCGTACTGGCCTTTGACGACGATGTCGATCGGCCCGAGGAACACGGTCGCGAAGCTCGTGGTGAAGCTGCCGCTCGCATCGCTCGTCACCGCGCACGGACCCGCCGTGAGGATCACGCAGTAGTGGCCGGCAGCGGTCCCATTCGCGTGCTGAATGTGACCGGTGATCGGCGCCTCGTTCGATTGGATCGGATGGCTCACGATGACCGGCCAGCCACCGTCATCCGCCGCGGATGTCAGGGACGGACTCGGTGACGGCGAGGGACGTTGCACCGGGCCGAAGCTCGAAGTGCACGCTGCGCCGATCACGAGGACGACCGCGGCGGCCGCCCAAAGACGGATCATCGAACGCTCCAATGCGCCACGGGGCGTCTGCTCGGTCGAAGCCTAGGCGAGGAAACAGGGAGCGGGCGTCGAGCCGATACGTCCGGCCGCTGAGAGAGCAAGCGGTCGGCAAGCCGCCACACGTACAGTGACGGCGTGAGGAACGGCCCCGGACGAGGCGAGTGGGGGAACATCGACTGGTCCCGCGTCGATCTCCCCGGGCTCCGCCGCACCGGCGGCCCCCGCCGGCCGCGCAGCCGTTTCACGACGGTCGCCACGATCGTCATCGTCGTCCTGTTCCTCGTGCCCCTGCTGTTCACGCCGATCGTCGGCTTTCTCACGGACCTCCTCTGGTTCCGCAGTCTCGGCCTCGAGGACGTCTACCTCCGCCGCTACACCGCGGGCTTCTGGGCGTTCGTCGTGTTCCTCATCGCGTTCTTCTTCATCGCGCTCCCCAACCTGTATTTCGCCCTGCGGCCACAGGTCCCGCGCATCGTCGTGGACGCGGACGCGCCGAAACGCGCGGGCGCGTTCGCGCTCACGCTCCGGCTCATGCCGCTGCTGCTCGTCCCTGCCTTCTTCTTCGGGCTCGCGGGCGGCGACGAGTGGGATCCGCTCCTCCGCTGGCTGAACGGCGTCCCGTTCGGCACGGTGGACCCGGTCTTCGGCCGCGACATCGGCTTCTACTTCTTCACGCTGCCGGTGCTCGAGTTCGTGCGCGGCTGGCTCCTCGCGGCGGTGATCCTGATCGCGATCGGCGTCGTCGGCCTCTACGTCGCGCGTGGGGTCATCGGCGTCGTGACCCAGCCGCTCGCCGGCGCGGACATCGGCGTCTCGGCGCGGAACGCGCTCGCGCTCGCGCGCCCGGCCCGCGCGCACCTCTCGATCCTCGGTGGGCTGTTCCTCGCGCTCATCGCGTTCGGCTACGTCCTCGACCAGTTCGACCTCCTGTTCCGGGATGAGTCGGTCCTCACGGGTGCCGGCTTCACGAGCATCACCGCGCGCCTTCCGGCGCTCCAGATCCTCACCGTCGTCGTCGCCATCGCCGCGGTCGCGACGTTCGCCAACGCGTTCTTCCGGACGCTCTGGGTGCTCGCGGGGACCCTCGGCCTCTGGCTCGTCGCGTCCATCCTCCTGCTCGGCGTGTACCCGTCGGTCATCGAGCGATTCGTGGTCACGCCCGACCAGCTCAACAAGGAGCGGCCGTACATCGCGCGGAACATCGAGGCGACCCGGCAGGCGTACGCGCTGTCGTCGGTCGATGAATCGAGCGTCGATGTCGCGAACGATCCGGTCGAGGCGGACGTGCGCACGCAATTCGCCGACACGACGAGCGTGCGCCTCTGGGATTACCGACCGCTGCTCGCGGCGTACCAGCAGCTCCAGGCGCTGCGCCAGTACTACGCGTTCAACGACGTCGACGTCGATCGCTATGTCATCGATGGCAAGGAGACGCCGGTCATGCTGTCCGCGCGCGAGCTCGCGACGAGTCAGCTGCCGATCGCCGCGCAGACCTGGGTCAACAAGCACCTCTACTACACGCATGGCTTCGGCGCGGTCATGACCCCGATGGGCTCCGTCGGGATCGAGGGCCGTCCCGGCTTCGTCCTCCAGGACATCCCGCCGGTCGGCCAGCCGAAGATCGATCAGCCGCGGATCTACTACGGCGAGCTCACGACCGATTACGTCATCGTCGGCACCAGCCAGGACGAGTTCGACTACGCCCAGCAGCCGACCGATGCGACCACGCGCTTCAGCGGTGGCGGCGGCGTCGGCGTGTCCAGCCTCTGGGACCGGCTGCAGTTCGCGATCCGGTTCGGCGACCTCAACCTCCTGATCTCGACCCAGCTCTCGTCCGGCTCGCGGGTGCTGTTCCACCGACAGATCAGCGAGCGGGAGCAGCTCATCGCGCCGTTCCTCACCTACGACCCGGACCCGTACCTGGTCATCGCCGATGGCCAGCAGTACTGGATCAACGACGCCTACACGACCGGGACCAGCTACCCGTACAGCGCCCGCTACGGCGCGTCCGGCCGTACGTCGAAGATCGACGCCGCGGACATCAACTACATCCGCAACAGCGTGAAGGTCGTCACGAACGCGTACGACGGATCGATCACCTATTACGTCGTCGACGACAAGGACCCCGTGCTCCGGACCCTGCGGAACATCTACCCCTCGCTGTTCAAGCCGATCGCCGAGATGCCGCAGTCGCTCCAGGCGCACCTTCGCTACCCCGAGCAGCTGTTCACCATCCAGACCCAGATCTTCGCCACGTACCACATGACCGACCCGGACAACTTCTACAACCGCAACGACGCCTGGCGGATCGCGAACGAGAACTTCAACGCCGGCGGGTCGGCGCAGGCCATCGAGCCGTACTACGTGACCGCGCAGCTGCCGGGCTCCGCGACGCGTGAGTTCTTCTTGTTCGTGCCGATGACCCCCGCGGGCACACAGCGGGACAACATGGTCGCGTGGATGGCCGGCCGGGCCGATCCGTCGGACTATGGGCGGCTGCGCGTGCTGAAGCTGCCGCAGAGCCGCGCGATCTTCGGGCCGCTCCAGATCGAGGCACGCATCACCGCGGATGCGACGATCCGGCAGCAGACGTCGTTGCTCGCCGTGGGCGGCGGCGCGCAGGTCATCTACGGGAACCTCATCGTGCTGCCGGTGGGGAGCTCGTTCCTCTACGTCGAGCCGCTGTTCGTGCAGGCGACCAACGGGACGTTCCCCGAGCTCCAGCGCGTGATCCTCGCGACGCAGGACAAGATCGCGATGGCCGACACGTTCCCGAACGCGCTGAACGCGCTGTTCGGGAGCGCGCCGGTCACGACCCCGCCGGGGGCGTCACCGACGCCGGGGCCGAGCGCGACACCCGCGCCATCGGGCTCGCCGTCGGCCGCGACGGTCGCGCAGCTCGTCAAGTCGGCGTCGGATCACTACGCGAACGCGCAGGCCGCGCTCAGGAACAACGACTTCGCCACCTACGGCCAGGAGCTCAATGCTCTCCAGGCCGATCTCGCAAGGCTCCGTGCGCTCACGGGCCAATGACGCCGCGATCCTTGCCGGCCTGTTCTGGTGCGTCGGCGGGATCGAGCTCAACGCGCCGCAGCTGGATCGCGTGTTCCTGTTCATCGCGGGGGCGGTGCTGCTCGGCCTGACGCTGCGAGGGCACGACCAGGGACCATTCATCGTCTGGTACGCGTTCCTCATCGGCGCGAGCGATCGGTTCTCGCGCATACCGCTCCTGAACGGCAGCGACGTCCTGCGCGCGACGCAGGAGGCGCTCGTGAACCTGCTGCACGGGCTGAACCCGTACACCGTTCCGCTGACCTCGACCATCCCGCCGGGCTCGCCGCTCGTGTACCCGCCCGGCGAGCTGTTCTGGTATCTGCCCGCGCACCTGTTCTTCGGTGATATCACCCGCGTCGACACCGTGGCCGGCATCCTCACGACCGCCGCGATCGGCATCGTGGGCCTGCGCGCCGGCTGGGACCGCGTCGCGCTGCCCGCGATGCTCTACGCGACGTGGGGCATCGGTGCGTTCCGCGCGGTGGACGGGTCGAACGACGTGTCCGCGGCGTTCATGGTCGTGCTCGCCTTGGCGATCCTCGTGTTCGCGGATCGTGACACGCGCTTCGGGAAGGTCGCCTTCGTGGTCTCCGCGATCGCCTTCGGGTGGGCCGTGGCGTTCAAGCAGTTCGCCGTCGTCATCCTGCCGCTCGTGCTCCGGCACCTCGCCGTCGCGGGCCGGGACTGGCGACGCTACGGCGCGATCAGCCTCGCGACCATCGCGATCTTCGTCGTCCCGTTCCTGCTCTGGGCTCCCGGCGCGTTCCTTTCGCAGCAGCTCGCGACGCTCACCTTTCATACCGACGTCTGGGGCGCCAATCTGCTCGCGCTCCTGCAGGAGTACACCGACGTGACCGGCTGGTTGCCGTTCTTCTTCGCCGCGGAGATCCTCGTCACGCTCGGCATCCTCGCGCTGTTCATTCGCGCGCGTCTCGCAACGCTGGGCATCGCCACATTCGCGGGCTGTGCCGTGATCCTGAGCGCCCTGCTGCTCGCACGGTGGACGACGCAGCCGTACTACGCGTACCTCGGTGGCGTCGCGGCGATGGCCCTCGCACTCGTCGATCGTGATGCGCAAGCGGTCCCGAAAACCTAAGATTCGTCGGTGTCGTTCCTCGCCTCCGGCAATTCGAAGCAGGAAGCCATCGGGAACGTCCCGGCTGTGATCGGACAGGACCGCGTTCTTGGGTGAGCTGCGGGTGGGCATCATCGGCGCGGGCTACTGGGGTCCGAATCTCGTCCGCAACTTCAGCGAAGCAGCGGGCGCCGACGTCGTGGCGGTCGCCGACCTCGACCCCGAGCGGCTCGGCGCGCTGCACAAGCGCTTCCCCGCGGTGCGCACGACGACCGATCACCGCGAGCTGCTGAACGACCCGACCATCGACGCGATCTGCGTCGTGACGCCGATCTCGACCCACCGCCCGCTCGCGGAGGAGGCCTTCGCCGCGGGCAAGCACGTGTTCGTCGAGAAGCCGCTGGCCGGCACCGTCGCCGACGCCGAGGCCATCGCCGCCGCCGCGAAGCGCGCCGGCAAGGTGCTCATGGTCGGCCACACGTTCGTCTACAACCCCGCGGTGACGATGGTTCGGGCGATCATCGAGCGCGGCGAGCTCGGGAAGATCCAGTACGTCGACAGCCAGCGTGTGAACCTCGGCCTGCATCAATTCGACTTCAACGTCCTCTGGGACCTGGGCCCGCACGACGTGTCCATCGTCCTGTACTGGCTCCAGGAGGAGCCGCAGTGGGTGCAGTGCGTCGGGGGCTGCTACATCCAGTCCGACATCGAGGACGTCGTCTTTCTCACGATGGGCTTCCCGTCCGGCGCGATCGCGCACGCGCACCTGTCGTGGCTCGCGCCGAGCAAGCTCCGCACGATGACGGTGATCGGCGACAAGAAGATGGCCGTGTACGACGACGGCCACTCGTCGGAGAAGGTCAAGGTCTACGACCACGGCGTCGACGAGCTCTCGGCGGATGAGCTGCGGCGCAGCTACCGATCGGGCGACATCCACAGCCCGCGCGTCGCCGTGACCGAGGCGCTGCAGCTCGAGGTCCGGCACTTCATCGACTGCGTTCGCGACGATGTCGTGCCGCGCAGCGATGGCCCAGCCGGCGTGCGCGTCGTGCGCGTGCTCGAGGCCGCGAACCGATCGCTGCGCGCGAATGGCGCGCGGGTCTCGCTCAACGAGCCGGTCCGATCGTGAGCTGGGCATGACGAGCATCGGCCTCGACATCCACCGGACCGCGATCGTCGCGCCGAACGTCGAGCTCGGGGCCGGCTCCGTCGTCGGCGAGTACGTGATCCTCGGCCGCGCGCCCCGCGGGAAGCGGGACGGCGAGCTCCCGCTCGTCATCGGGCCGGGCGCGGTGATCCGGCCGTTCACCACGATCTACGCGGGCTCGCGGATCGGCGCGCGGCTGCAGACCGGGCAGGGCGCCTCGATCCGCGAGGACAACATCCTCGGCGACGACGTCTCCATCGGCACGCACGCCTCGCTGGAGTTCGGGAACCGCATCGGCTCGCGCGTGCGCGTGCACACCGGCTGCTTCCTCGAGCTCACGACGATCGAGGACGACGTCTTCCTCGGTCCGCATGTCGTGTTCACCGACGACCCCCACCCGATGTGCCCGGCGTACCTCGACTGCGTCCGCGGCGGCGTGGTGCGGAAGGGCGCGCGCATCGGGGCGAACAGCACGATCCTGCCCGGTGTCGAGATCGGGGCGGAGGCGCTCGTGGGCGCCGGCAGCGTCGTGCGTGCGAAGGTCCCGCCGCGCGGCGTCTGGGCCGGCAATCCGGCGATCGAGCTGAAGGACGAGATCACGAAGCTCGCGTGCTTCGCCGGGATCTTCCCGCATGCCTACGCCTGGAACGAAAAGCAGGACGCGAAGGCGTGAGCGCACACGCGGACATGGCCGCCGCCATCGGCCTGTTGGAGCGCGAGTGGCACAGCCTCGACCAGTGGCTGCGCTCGCTCGACGACCACCAGCTCGACCATCCGGTGTTCGGCGAAGGGCCGGGCTGGCGGGTCCGGGACATGCCGACCCACCTGGCCTGGTGGCAGGAGCTCGCGGCGCGCGTGGCGGAGAAGATGGTCGCCGAAGGCGGGGCGCCGGACGAGCGTGGCTCGCGCCCGTTCCTCGGCATCGAGACCCCGCTCGACGAGCTCAACCTGCAGACCTTCGAGACCTGGCGCGCGCGCCCGATGCCCGACCGGTGGGACCGCTGGCTTGCCGCCCACAGCCGCATGATGGACGCGTTCCGCGCGCTCTCTCCCGACCAGCTCCTGCAGGCCGAGGGCGGCATGGAGGGCCTGCGGCGCTACTTCGCCGTCCCGGCGCTCATCCACCTCCGCATGCATCGCGAGAACATCGATGCCGCGTTGAAGGAGACGCAGACGCCATGACCGTGATGACCAAGACCGAGATCCCGCTCGTCGACCTCAAGGCGCAGTACCGCACGATCCGCGAAGAGGTCCGGGCCGCGATCGACGGCGTGCTCGACAGCATGCAGCTCACCATCGGGCCGAACGTGAAGGCGTTCGATCAGGAGTTCGCCGCGTTCTGCGGTGCTCGGCACGCGATCGGAGTCGGAAGCGGCACCGACGCCCTCCAGCTGGCGATCCGCGCGCTCGGGATCTCCGCGGGCGACGAGGTCATCACGGTGTCGCACACGTTCTTCGCGACGGTCGAGGCGGTCCTGTACTCCGGCGCGCGGCCGATCCTCGTGGACGTGGACGAGAAGACCTTCAACATGGACCTCGCCGCGGCGACGCAGGCGATCACGCCGCGCACGAAAGCGATCATGCCGGTCCATCTCTACGGCCGGACGATCGACATGAAGCCGCTTCTCGCCCTGGCGAAGGATCACGGGCTGCAGATCATCGAGGACGCCTGCCAGTCGCACGGCGCGAAGCTGGACACGGGTGGCATGGCCGGGAGCGCGGGCAAGGTGTCGGGCTTCTCCTTCTACTGCAGCAAGAACCTCGGCGCGTACGGCGAGGCGGGCAGCATCACGACGAACGACGACGCGCTCGCCACCGAGCTGCGGTCACTGCGCGAGCACGGCCAGAGCACCCGCTACTACCACCCGGTCGTCGGGTACAACGCCCGGCTCGACGAGATCCAGGCGGCGATCCTCCGGATCAAGCTGCGCAAGCTGCCCGAGTGGAACGCGCGCCGGCTCGCCATCGCGCGCCGGTACAACGACCAGCTCAACGGCCGCGGCGTCACGACGCCGGAGATCCCGGATGGCGGTCGCCATGTCTTCCATTGCTACGTCGTCCGCGTGCCCGACGGGAAGCGCGATGCGTTGCGCCGGCATCTCTCCGAGCGCGGCATCGGGACCGGCGTGCACTACCCCGTGCCGATCCATCTGCAGGAGGCATCCGCGTTCCTCGGCTACCGGCAGGGCGACTTCCCGGTGACCGAGCGCCTCGCGGGCGAAGTCGTGTCGCTCCCGATGTACGCCGAGCTCACCGACGCGCAGGTCGACACCGTCGCGGGCGCGGTCGCGGAGTTCATGCGCGAGTGACCGAGCGTGTGGTCAAGGCGGTCCACGGCGTCCAGGCCGTCCAGCCCGATCCTCCGGACGAGCTGAAGGAGTCAGCCGATCTCCGCGCGACCGAGTCGAAGGAGCAGCTGCTCGCGCGGTACAGCACCGCGTGCTACGTGGACACCGCCGCCGGTGCCCGCGCGCGCCGGGTCGTGCTGCGGGCGATCTGCAGGTCCTTCGGCGTTGGCGTGAAGGTCGGCGTCGGCGTCCTCGTCCTGCACCCGCACACGTTCGAGATCGGCGACGCGGTCTTCATCGGCAACCAGACCTTCCTCCAGGGCCGCCATGACGGACGGTGCGTGATCGGCGCGCACACCTGGATCGGGCCTCAGGCCTACTTCGACTGCCGCGACCTGGAGCTGGGCGAGTACGTCGGTTGGGGTCCGGGTGCGAAGGTGCTCGGCAGCGAGCACACCGGCCTGCCGGCGGACGTCCCGATCATCCAGACCGATCTCGTGATCAAGCCGGTCCGCGTCGGCGACGGCGCGGACATCGGCGTGAACGCGGTGCTGCTCCCCGGGGTGACCGTGGGGAAGGGAGCGATCGTCGGTGCGGGCGCGGTGGTCACGACGGACGTCGCTCCGTACGCCATCGTCGCCGGCGTTCCGGCGAAGGTCCTCCGCTCGCGCACGGATCCGGCATGTTGAGCGGCGCGCTCTCGGGCGCTCGGGTGGTCGTCACCGGCGGTGCGGGGACGGTCGGTTCGCACGTTGTCGACGCGGCGATCGCGGCGGGCGCGAAAGAGGTCCTCGTGCTCGACGCGCTCGTGCGCGGCGTTTCGGAGAATCTCACCGATGCCGTCGCGACCGGCCGGGCCACCCTTCGCGAGATGGACATTCGCGACCGCAAGGCCGTCCATGAGGCGATCGCCGGGACCGATGTCGTGTTCCATCAGGCCGCGCTCCGCTGGACGCGCTGCCAGGAGAACCCGCGCGAATGCCAGGAGGTCATGGTCGACGGCACCTACAACGTCCTGGAGGCCGCCGCGGCGGCCGGCGTCCGCCACGTCGTGCTCGCGTCCAGCGCCGTCGTGTACGGCGACCCGGTGCGGCTCCCGATGCAAGAGGACCAACCGCTCCAGGGCACGACCGTCTACGGCGCGATGAAGGTCGCGAACGAGCAGCTCGCCCGGGCCTACGCGCATCTCGAGGGACTGCACTGCACGACCCTCCGGTACTTCAATGTCTACGGGCCGCGCATGGACATCCGGTCACGATCCGTCGAGGTCATGATCCGCTGGCTCGATCACATCGACCAGGGCAAGCCGCTCACGCTGTTCGGGGACGGGTCGGCGTCGGTGGACTTCGTGTTCGTCGAGGACGTCGCGCGGGCGAACATCCTGGCCTGCGAGCGGAACCGCGAGGACGTTATCGTGAACGTCTGCACCGGGGTCGAGACCAAGATGCGCGACCTCGCGGCGATGCTGCTCCGGCTCACCGAGAGCAAGGTCGGAATGGAATTCGTGCCCCAGCCCGACGGCGCGCTACCCGCGCGGCGTTTCGGCGATCCGACGCGGGCGCGTGGGTTGCTCGGGTTCGAAGCGACGACGAGCCTCGAAGACGGCGTGAAGCAGCTGATCGAGTGGAGAAGGCGTGTGCTGTCGAACGACAAATCGACAGCGTGAAAGTAAGGAATTGGAAGCAGTAAAAATCAAACAAATGGTGGTCCCGATCACGAAGCCGTCACTCGGTGAGGAGGAGGCCAACGCACCGTACGCGTCGATCAAGTCCGGGTGGGTGACCCAGGGCCCGAAGGTCGCGGAGTTCGAGAAGGCGGTCGCGTCGTACGTCGGCGCGAAGCACGGCGTCGCGACGACGTCGTGCACCACCGGCCTGCACCTCGCGCTCGCGACGGCGGGCATCGGCCCGGGTGACGAGGTCATCGTCCCGTCGTTCACGTTCATCGCGTCGGCGAACGCCATCCTCTACACGGGCGCGACGGTCGTGTTCGCGGAGATCGACCCGCGCACGTACAACATCGACCCGAACGACATCGAGCACCGCATCACGAAGAAGACGAAGGCGATCATGCCGGTGGACCAGATCGGCATGACCGCGGACATGGATGCGATCAACGCGATCGCGAAGCGGCACGGCATCGACGTGATCGAGGACGCCGCACCGGCCATCGGAAGCGAGTTCAACGGTCGCAAGACCGGCTCCAACGCGCACCAGACCGTCTTCAGCTTCCATCCGCGCAAGGTCATCACGACCGGCGAGGGTGGCATGATCACGACCGACGACGACGCGTTCGCCGACCGCGCGCGCAAGCTCCGCGCGCACGGCATGAGCGTCTCGGACCTCGATCGGCACAAGGCCGACCGCGTGATCATCGAGCAGTACAACGAGCTCGGCTTCAACTACCGGATGAGCGACATCCAGGCGTCCATCGGCCTCGTCCAGCTGCGCCGCCTGCCGGAGCTGTTGAAGCTCCGGATCGAGAAGGCGCATCGGTACGACCGCGAGCTGCCCGGGATCAAGGGGCTCGAGATCCCGTTCGTGCCGCCGTACGCCAAGCACACCTACCAGAGCTACTGCCTGCGGCTCACGAAGGACTGCCCGCTCGACCGCGAGACGCTCATGACGAACCTGCTCCACCGCGGCGTCGCGACGCGGCGCGGGGTCATGGCCTCGCACCTCGAGAAGACCTACACGGACCGGATCGGGAAGGTCTCGCTGCCGATCACCGAAGAGGCGACGGAGCACACGATGCTCATCCCGCTGTTCGCCACGATGACCGACGAGGAGCAGACCTACGTGATCGACGCGCTGCGCGAGGAGCTTGGGCCGGCTTAAGGCGCCGCTAGAGCCATCGCAGCAGCGCCTTCACCGCACCAGATGCGCGCCGCGCGCTCCGGTCAAGATCCCCGCCCCGGGGTTCCATGAACCGCGCATACGCGCGCGACCCCACGGAGTCGATGCCGTCGAAATGACTCCCAAGCAGGTGAATTGCCCGTGTCATGAGTTCATCGTCGAATACAGGGCTTCCTCGCACCACCTTCGCAAGCGAATCTTGTCCGCCGGGCCACGCTTCGCAGAGCCACACGATGTCGTACGCATCCTTGTTCTTGTCGCGGCCGATCAGGGCGTCCGCCTTCGAAGCCAGGTACGAGGCCGGTGCCGTCACCCTGAAGGGCAGCGACGCCGCGGTCCCATCCGGCAGTGTCAGCTTCACGCCGACTTCGACGAGATCTCGGTCGATCAGCGCGCCGGCGCCGATCGTCATCGCTGATAGACCCTTTGTGACGTCGCCTGCCGGTCGATAGAGCATTCCCGGTTTGTTGTCGGCGACCGGAGCGCAGAAGAATTCGACGGTGACAGGTGCTTTTCGCCGCCGATCCACTGCCAGCTCGACGCCGAGTTCGCGCCCTGCGGCTTCATCTTGTAGCCGAGCTCGCCCAAAACCTTTTCGATCCGCTGGTACGCGCCAACCTGTCCGGTCGTTAGCGCAACGCTAAGACACAGATCGATGTCGCCGCTGCCTATGTGCGGGTCGATGCCCGGATCCAACACCGGGACAAGCAGCGACGGGACCAGCCCGCCGATGAAGGTCAGATGGACTCCGCTGAATCCCACGCCTCGGATGAGCCGCCCGGCCTCCGAAAGGAGGGCGCGTGTGCGATCGGGGTCGTATTGCGAGATGTGGGCACCGTCAGTAGCCAAGTACTTGCTCCCTGAATTCACTTGCAAGATCTGCCCCGCGCAATTCGGCTTGGAGATCGATGTACACGCGCACCTTCGGGGCGATCACCTTTTGGTCGAGAGCGAACGAGCCCGTGTTCCCCAACAGGCCGGTGTCGTTCCAGAGAAGGACATTCGCTCCACGCTCGGTAGGCTCGGCTCTCAATTGCTCGGCGACGAGTCGAAGCGGGCCGTGTCCCGCGACGCGGATGACGGTGCGTGGAAGCGACGTCGGCCCCGCACCAAGGATCGCAGCCGCTGCCGCCCCCGTAATTGCGTGGTCGGTGCCTTGGAGCCGTTGGCCTATCGCGCGCCAGACGTCCTCCGGCGTTCGTCCGTAGAGCGAGCACGAGAGCGTGGCGCGTGGGTCGCGGCCGGGTTTTTGCAGGTTCAACCAATCAAGGAAACGGCCCGGATCGCTCACGCGTCGCTTGCGGGACGGACCTTTCCCTTCCGTGTACACGAGTGTTTCGGCCTCGAGGGTCTTCATGACGTTCTGAGCTTGTCCGGCAGACATCCGCGCTTCTTTCGCAAGATCGGTCACGCCCCACGCCCGCTCAGGTTGGCCGAGAATGGTCTGCGCGCCACGCACTCCCACGATGCCCAGCGTGCGCGACGCCTCTTGCAGCACTGGCATCTGGACGTGTACCAGGACCCCCGACGCCTCCAGATGGACGTTCCCGTGAAAGTCGAAGTACGAGACGCCTACGGCCTCGAGCGCCCTCCGCAGGTCTTCTCGTAGATATGGTCCAAGGACCAGAGGGAGAGATCCCTTCGAGGTCATTGCTTTCGCGTATTTCGCGAACTCCACTGGCTCACGAGGGCCTTCCTCAGGACGGACGTGTTTTACCGTCCAGACTCGACCACCAACCCGGAGCTCCCAAGGGGCACCCTCGACCAAGCGCAGACCAGGGACGTCGATGCGTCCGACGGCATACCGCCACGGCAGGTGCCCGATCCGCAGTTCTGGGCTGATATTCATTCAGGAATGAATATCAGCACCAGATGAACATGTCAAGCCCTGCCGTCGTCTGATCGACCGGCGGCGCGTGGCTAGGTGAACTCCGCCTAGGCCGGCTTCATCAGCTGGATCATGTCGGCGCGCCGCGTGTAGCCCATCGATGCGTTCAGGTGCAGGATCGGCGCGTTCTCGCCGTCGTTGTCGGTACGCACCGCGTTCACGCCGAGCGCGATGGCTTGCATGACCGTCTCGCATTTGAGCGCGCGGGCGACGCCCCGCCCGCGGACGGCGCGCGCGGTCCCGGTCCAGTCGGTCTGGACGGCGCCGCGCGTCGGCGGGTAGCTGAGCTGCGAGATGCCGACGATGGCGTCGCCCTCGCGGGCGATCCACTGGCGGTCCGGGCGTAGTCCCGGCGAGCGCATCCATTGCTCGAAGACCGCCCACGGTGTCTCGATGTGCGGGACGGTCGTCGGGATGTCCTGCTCGGCCTCGTTGCTCATCCGCCAGACCTTCCGGTACTTCTCCGGATCGGCGTCGTCGGCGAGCGTCAGCACCCGGATGCCTTCGGCGCGCATGCGCGCGCGTGACCCGTCGGTCATCGCTGCCAGCGTCTCGCGGTTCGCGACCAGGTCGCACTCCCAGAACCGTTCGCGCCGCTGCTCTTTGAATCCGCGGGCCACGAGCGTGTCGAGCCTGACCGGGTCGTTCTCCCAGACCCACGAGGTGAACGTCCGCGTGCCGGCCGCCCGCGAGCGGTCCTCCGCATACGCCATCAGCGCGTCGAGCCGCGCCGGCGTTCGGAGCTCGGGCATGAGCTCGGCGGAGACGCTTCCGTAGCGCCGCGGCATCTTCTCCCATGGCGCGTGCCGCTGCACGACCTGACCGGCCGACCGGCCGTCCTTCGCCACGATCCACCGGTCGACCACGTTGTCGGTCGCCTCGACGGTCCACCAGTGACGCAGAAGCGCTGGATCTTCGGCGTCATCAGGCCGGACCGCGGTCAGCATGTCGGCGACGAACGCGGCGTCATCCAGCGCCGCCGGTCGCAGCTCGAGGTCGGTGATCTTCAGTTGATCCTCCGCAGCAGCTTGTCTCGCGCGACCTGTCCGAGCTGCTGGACGTACTGCATGATCTCGCGCCGGCCGAACTTCGATGCGCCGAGCTCGCGATCGCGGAACGTGTACGGCACCTCGACGACCGTCGTGTACCGGCCGCGCGCGATCACCTCGAAGCCGATCTTGAAGCCGATCGGGTTCAGCGTCACGCCCTCGATCACCGAGCGGCGCAGCGCGAAGAATCCGCTCGTCGAGTCTCGGACGGGCACCAGGACGTTGCCCATGAGGCACGCGACCCGCGACACGACGCGGCGCTTGAGCGGCCAGTCCAGCACGCCTCCACCCGCGACATAACGCGAGCCGACCGCGAGGTCCGCACCGCCCGCGATGGCGTCGACGAGCGCGGGCACGGTCTCCGGAGGGTGCGAGAGATCCGCGTCCATGACCAGAAGGACATCGCCCCGTGCCGCCGCGAACCCGGCGACGACGGCGCTCGCGAGACCGGCCTTGCCCGCGCGCCGCACCAGGTTGACCGGGATCCGTGGCGCGAGCGCGGCCGCGATGTCGGCGGTCCCATCCGGCGAGCCGTCGTCCACGATCACGAGCTCCCACTCGCGTCCGGCGAGCGCGGCCTGCAGCCGTTCCGCGAGCCCGGTCACCGAGCCCGCCTCGTTGAATGTCGGGACGACGACCGAGAGCATGCGCGGCCTACTGTACGGAGGCCGATGCGGGTCGTCTTCGACGCGCGACATCTTCAGACGGTGAGCCGCACGCGCGGCATCGGACGGTATTCGCGCAATCTCCTCGCGGCCTTCGCTCGTCGCGCCCCAGCGGACGTCAGCTGGACGCTCCTGACGCTGCGCAACTTCGCGCCGGCCGATCCGTCACCGCTGCCGCCGCATCGGACGCGCGCGACGCTGCGCCTTCGGCGACCTGAGCTCACGATGCTCGCCCTCGATCCGCTGCTCCTGCCATTCGAGCTCGCCGGTCAGGGAGATCTCTACCACTCGGTGCAGCTCGGGCTCCCCGCGATCCGCCGGTCCCCGGCGATCCTCACGATCCACGACCTCGCGCCGCTGCGCTGGCCATCGCACTACCTGCGCCTCCCGTACGCACGGATCGGGCACGCGTGGCAGTACGCGCTCGCGAAGCGCGCCGACGCGATCATCGCGGTGTCCGAGGCGACGAAGGCCGACGTGGTGGCGCGCCTGGGCATCCCCGCGGAGCGGATCCACGTCATCCCGGAAGCCGTCGACACCTCGTTCGATCCGCCGTCGCACGCGGACGGCGCGTCGATCGCTCGCGAACGATTCGGCGTGCCCGGACGCTACGTCCTCTACGTCGGTCAGTTCGATCCGCGCAAGAACATGGACGGGTTGTTCGCGGCGTTCGCACGCGCCGCCGATCAGGATCGCGAGCTGCGGCTCGTGATCGTCGGCACGCTCGGCAAGCTCGCCGGGCTGATGCGCGCCGCCCTCGCGCGCTCGCGACTCGACCCGGCGCGGGTCGTCGTCGCGGGCGGTGTGGATGACGCGACCCTGGCCGCGCTCTACGCGGGCGCGGAGTGCCTGCTCCACGCCGCCTGGCTCGAGGGCTTCGGCCTCACCGCCCTCGAGGCCCTCGCTGCCGGCACGCCCGTCGTGGGCTACCGCGCGGGCGCGGTGGCGGAGGTCGTGGGCGATGCCGGCGTGCTGGTGGACGATCGGGACCCCGACGCGCTCGGCGAGGCGCTCGTGACGCTCCTGCGCGATGCGTCGCTCCTCACGGATCTTCGGGCACGGGCCAAGCCGCGGTCCGCGCTGTTCAGCTGGGATCGAGCCGCGGACGACACCATCGCGGTCTATCGAACTCTTATCTGACCCTTAGCGAACGGCGCTACCATTTGGCGCGAGCCCGCATCGCGGGCTCGCAGCACGTTCAGGGGAGATCTCGTGGCACGTCGGATCCCACTGCCCCGCCTGACCCAGAGCCAGCGGCAAGCCCGCTGGCAGCGTGAGCGCCGTCAGCAGACGATCATCATCGTCGTCTTCACGGTGCTGCTCTGCAGTGCCGTCGGGCTGATGATCTGGGCGGGTGCGAACCGCTACTACGACGCGAATCTGAAGCCCGCGGCCCGGATCGACGGCCATGACCTTCCGTACCGGCTCTATTACCACGAACGCAGCTACGAGCTCGTGAAGTTCTACCAGGACAACGGCGTCCCCGCCGAGTTCGAGAACGACCCGCAGATCGCGACACAGAAGGCGGACTACGACGGCGTCGCGGTGAACTCGCTGGTCGAGCAGGCGCTGCTCGATGCCGTCGCCCGCCAGGACGGCTACACGATCTCGGCGGCGGACCTCCAAGCGAAGTACGAGGAGTCGTTCGGCCAGTACAACTCGCGGCACATCCTCGTCGCGATCGACACGACCGCGACCGATCAGGCCGCGGCCGATGCGGCGGCGCTCGCGAAGGCGCAGGACATCGCGACGCAGCTCCGTGCCGACCCGAACAACCAGGATCTCTGGAATACCCTCGCGAAGACGTCCGCCGACACGGGCTCGAGCGCATCCGGCGGGGAGATCGGGTGGGTCGGGCAGGGCCAGCTCGTCGCGGCGTATGACTCGGCCGCGCAGAAGCTCGCGATCGGGGCGATCTCCGATCCGGTGAAGTCGGAGTTCGGGTACCACGTGATCCAGGTGAAGGAGCGTCGCGCCGCCGCCGCGAACCCGGTCGTCCAGCGTTGGCTGGGCAGTGGCTTCGGGATGGACGAGATCCTCCTGCACACCCGGTACGACATGCTCCGCGAGCACTACACGACGGTCGCGCAGTCGCAATCGGTCACGTCACCGACCGAGCAGATCCACCTGCTGCACATCCTCATCAGCCTGCCCGCGCCGACGACCTCGGTGCCGACGGACTTCACCGACGCGCTCAAGAAGATCAGTGACGCCAAGGCTGAGCTGGACAAGGGCACCGTTTTCGCCGATGTCGCGAAGAAATACAGCGAGGACACGACCGAAGCGGCGAACGGCGGCGAAGCCGGCTGGTTCGCGCGCGGCCAGCTCGACAGCGTGACGAAGGAGACCGAGCTGTTCGCGCTCGCTCCCGGCACGGTGAGCCGACAGTTCTCGAGCGCCGGACAGACGGAGTTCTACGAGGTCGTCGAGAAGGATCCCGCGCGGGCGCTCACGGACGACCAGAAGACGAAGATCCACGACAACGCGTATGCGTACTGGTTCGACAAGGCTCGCCGTGCGCACGACGTCCAGAAGCTCGTCCCCGGCTTTGAGTTCCAGCCCTAGCGATCTCCTGCGCGCGGTCCTCGGTCGCTGGCCGGGCGGCGTCGACATCGTCCCCGCGTCCGCGCTCGACCGGCACTCGTTCGCCACGACCCGCGCCGTGGTCATCGCGCTTGACGGACCGGTCGATCGTGCGTTCCTGCTGAAGCACTACCCGGCCGACGTGCTCGATGCGTCCTCGTCGTCGCTCGAGGGGTTCCTCGTGCTGCCGCCGCGCGACCCGTACGTGGACCTTGCCGCGCTCGGCAGCGTGAGCCGGATCGCCGAGCGGCTGCGCGCACCCGGTGGGTGTCCGTGGGATCGCGAGCAGACCCACGCGAGCCTCCGGCCGCACCTCCTCGAGGAGGCCTACGAGGCGCTCGAAGCGCTCGACCGCGGTGACCTCGAGACCTTGTGCGAAGAGCTCGGCGATCTGCTCTTCCAGATCGCGATCCACGCCCAGCTCGCGAGCGAGTCCGGTGCGTTCGACATGGCCGACGTGTCGCGCTCGATCGGCGAGAAGCTCGTCCGCCGGCACCCGCACGTGTTCGCCGGGACGAGCCTCGAGGGGAAGGACCTCCTCGTGCAATGGGAGCAGATCAAGCGACAGGAAAAGCACGAGCAGAGCGGGGCGCGCACGTCGATCCTCGACGGTGTGCCCCGGTCGCTGCCGGCGCTCTTCGCCGCCGAGCGGCTGCAGGAACGCGCCGCGCGGGTGAAGCTGCGGCCGCCGCGGATCGAGCTGCCCCTCGATATCGACGACCCAGAGTTCCTCGGCGAGCTGCTGTTCGATCTCGTGGCCGAGGCACGCGAGCGCGGGTTCGATGCCGAAACGGCGCTTCGCGAGGCGAACGAACGGTTCGCGACGCACGTCGGACGCGTCGAGCAGCGGGCCGCGGCCGAGGGCCGCGAGCTCGAGTCCTATCCCGACGCCGAGCTACGCGCGATGTGGGAGGCGACGAATGGCGAAGTTCGAACGGCCTGACGGTCGCGCGGCCGACGCGCTGCGCCCGGTCACGATCGAGGTGGGGGTCTCGAAGTTCGCGGAGGGCTCGGCGCGTATCGCATTCGGCGACACGATCGTGCTCTGCCTCGCGACGCTCACCGACGGCGTGCCGCGCTTCCTCGACGGCAAGGGGACCGGCTGGATCACCGCCGAGTACGCGATGCTCCCGCGGAGCACGCCGGAGCGCAGCCAGCGCGAGAGCATCGCCGGACGTCCCGGCGGCCGCACGTTCGAGATCCAACGGCTCATCGGGCGCGCGCTCCGCACGACGATCGATCTGAAGGCGCTCGGTCCCCGGAGCGTCACGGTGGACTGCGAGGTGCTCCAAGCCGACGGCGGCACGCGCACCGCGGCCGTCACCGGCGGCTACGTCGCGCTCGCGCACGCGCTGCGGAAGATGTCGCCGAGCCCGCTCATCAACCAGGTCGCCGCCGTCTCCGCCGGCTTCGTCGACGGCGAGCTCATGCTCGACCTCGCGTACGCCGAGGACTCGATCGCCGACGCCGACGTGAATATCGTCGCGACGGCGAAGGGCGAGCTCGTCGAGGTCCAGGGCACCGCCGAGAAGAAGCCGTTCTCGCGCGCCGACTTCGACCGCGTGCTCGCGCTCGCGATGCACGGCATCGACCAGCTCATGGATGCCCAGCGCCGCGCGCTCCGGTGACCCGGAAGCTCCTGCTCGGCACGCGCAACGCGGGCAAGGTCGCCGAGCTCCGGGCGCTGCTGGAGGGCCTCGACCTCGAGCTCGTGGGCGTCGGCGACCTCGCCGACCCGCCGCCCGATCCGCCCGAGGACGCGGCCTCGTACGCCGAGAACGCGCGCTTCAAGGCGCAGGCGTACGCGCGTGCGACCGGGCTGCCGACGATCGCGGACGACTCGGGGCTCGAGGTCGATGCGCTCGGGGGCGCGCCGGGCGTGCGCAGCCGCCGCTATTTTGGCGAGGACGCGAGCCCCGACGAGCGCAACCGGATGCTGCTGGGATTGCTGGACGGCGTGACCGACCGGTCAGCGCGCTTCGTCGCTGCCATCGCGCTCGCCCAGCCCGATGGGCGGGTCGAGCTGTTCGACGGCGAGGTGCGTGGCGAGATCGCGGAGGCGCCGCGTGGTCCTGAAGGCTTCGGCTACGACCCGGTGTTCGTCATCGACGGGGACGGCCGAACCATGGCCGAGCTACGGAACGACGAGAAGAACGCGATCTCGCACCGCGGTCGCGCCGTCGCCAAGCTCCGTGCGGCGCTGGCGGGCACGCATTGAGCCGGACCCTTGGTCGGTCGTGGGAAACTATGTCCGATGCGGACGTCGTCCTGATGGCGCGTGTCGTTTCGCTCCAGCTCCACGAAGGATCCGGGGAGCCGATGCGCGCGGTGCCCGAGGCGGCCGTGCGCGTGGGCGGCGGCCTCGAGGGCGACTCGCACGTCCACCGCTCGAAACGCGCGGTCACGATCGTCGACCGCTCCACGCACGAGGCGGTCGGCGTGCGGCCGGGCGATCTGCGCGAGCAGCTCACGGTCGATGGGCTGCCGTCGCTCGGATCGCTCGCCGAGGGCACGCTGCTGCGGATCGGCGCGATCACGCTGCGGGTGAACGGTCCCTGCGATCCGTGCACCCATATCGGCGAGATGAACGGCGCGGATCCGACCGAGTTCCGAACGATGCTCGAGGGCCGGCGCGGCCTCGTGTGCAACGTCGTGGGCGCGGACGGTCCGGTGCGGGTGGGAGACCAGGTCACGGTGCTGGAGACGGCGGACTCGCGCTAACTCCTGTCGGGGTGGAGAGATTTGAACTCTCGACAACCGACTCCCAAAGCCGGTGCGCTACCAGGCTGCGCTACACCCCGCGAGCCTCAATTATGACCGCGCTTCGAGCCCGCGCACGATCACATCGAGTCCGAACTCGAACGTCTCATCGCAATCGTCCTCCGCGAGCTGCGGCAGCAGCTCGACGAGATACGGATCCGCGTCTGCCGGCAGCGCGAACGACTCGCGCGCGCCCGCGGCCCGGAACGGCGCGGTCCCGACCTCCCACTGCGCCACACCGACGACGTACGACGTGATCGTGGCCAGCGTCTTCAGCGCGCGCTGCGCATCAAAGCCCGCAGCCCGCAGCTGCGCCATCACCGCGCCGGCGGCGCGGGCCGCCGCGGGATCGCTGAGCGGAAGCGCGGCGAGCAGCGGGATCGCGTGCGGATGCCGCAGGAGCAGCGCGCGGTACGCGCGCGAGACCTCCCGGAACACGACCTGCCACGGCACGTCGGATGGCGGCGGGATCACGAGCTCGGCGAGCAGCACGTCGACGATGCCCGCGAGGACCGCGGCCTTGTTCGGGAAGTGCCGGTAGACCGCCATCGCTTCGACGCCCAGCTCGGCGCCAAGGTGGCGCATCGAGAACGCATCGAGGCCCTCGCGATCGAGGACCCTGAGCGCCGCCTGGGCGATCCGTTCGCGGCTCAGCGGCGTACGGATCGAGGTTGACAGCGTGGCCATCAGTCCGTAGTTTACATCGTAAACACCATCCGCTCAACACGCGCTCGACACACTGAGGGAGGCGTCATGTTCTCGGCCTGGGGTCATCTGGTCTACCGGTTCCGCTGGGGGTTCCTGATCGTCTCCGCCGCGCTGATGGCCCTCTCGGTCGTCCTGAGCGCCTCAGGCGGCGATCTGAAGAGCGGCGGGATCATCCAGACCTCGGAATCCGGCCGGGCCGCGAAGCTCATCGAGGCCGAGCTGCCACGGTCGAGCGGAACGTCGTTCACCCTCGTCTTCGGGAGCGAGACGCTCAAGGTCACCGACCCCGCGTACAAGGCCGCGGTCGACAAGGCGCTGGTACCGACCCGCGCCGACCCGCGCGTGCTGTCGGTCCTCACCGCGTACGACCCGACGCCGCAAGCTGCCAACCTCGTATCGCGGGACGGGCATGACCTCGTCGCGGTCGTCAGCGTGAAAGACGATTCGGTCACCGCGGGGAAGTACTACCCGGAGCTCCGGGACAACATCACATCCGACGTCCTCACGGTCCAGGCCACCGGGTACCTCGCGATCAACCACGACTTCAACACGATCCTCGAGAGCGACCTCCAGCGCGCCGAATTCGTCTCGCTCCCGCTCGCGCTCATCCTGCTGCTGCTCGTCTTCGGGACCGTCCTTGCCGCGATGCTGCCGCTCGGCGTGGGCATGCTCGCGGTCGTCGGCGGGATCGCCGCGACGTTCGCGCTCAGCCACGCCACCGATGTGTCGCAATACGCCCTGAACATCGTCACGCTCATCGGCCTCGGCGTCGCCATCGATTACTCGCTGTTCATCGTGAACCGCTTCCGCGAGGAGCTCGCGCGCGGCCTCACCGTCGAGGACGCCATCGCGCGCTCCATGGCCACGGCCGGCCGCGCGATCACGTTCTCCGGAGTGACCGTCGCGATCGGCCTCGCTGGGATGTTCTTCTACCAGGGCACATTCCTCGCCTCGATGGGCTACGCAGGCGGGCTGGTGGTCGCGATCGCGGTGTTCTACGGCCTCACCTTCCTTCCGGCGGTCCTGTCGCTGCTCGGGCCGAATGTGAACCGGTTCCGGCTCTCGGAGCTCGTGCGGCGTCTGCGCGGAAGACCGATCAGCACGGCGCAGCGCGGCCCGGGCCTCTGGCACCGGCTCGCCACCGCCGTGATGGCGCGGCCGCTCGTGGTGCTCATCCCGGTGCTCGCGTTCATCCTGCTCGCTGGCTCACCGTTCCTGCGGCTCCGCCTCGCGAACGGGGACGTCGACATGCTCCCGCCAGCGGCCGAATCGCGCGTCGCGCTGCACACCCTCACCGACAAGTTCCCCGGCCAGGACCAGAACTCGTTCCAGATCGTGGTCCACTACACGAACGGCAGCGCTCCGCTCAGCCCGGACAACGTGGCTGGCCTGTACGACCTGTCACGGAAGGTCGCGGCGATCCCCGGGATCCTCCATGTCGTCAGCATCGTGGACGTCGACCCGGCGATCGCCAAGCCGCAGTACGCCGTCATGTACGCGAACCGCGCCACGCTGCCGGCCGCGCTCCAGGCGGGCATCACCCAGAGCGTCGGCACGGACATCGCGGTCCTGAACGCGTACAGCGCCGACGCGATCGGATCGGATCAGGCGCGGGCGGAGCTCAAGGACATGCGCGCGGTCGCGGCGCCCGCCGGGGCCGAGCTGCTCGTCACCGGCTTCACCGCCTACGACGTGGACGCGATCAGCTTCATCCTCGGAAAGACGCCCGCCGCGGTGACGTTCGTCGTCGTCGCGACGTACATCGTGCTGTTCCTCCTGCTCGGCTCGGTGGTGCTGCCGCTGAAGGCAGTGCTCATGAACTTCCTGTCGATCAGCGCGTCGTTCGGCGCGCTCGTGTGGATCTTCCAGGACGGCCATCTGTCGTCCGTGCTGAACTTCACGCCTTCGTCGATCGACCCGACGCTCCCGGTCATCATGTTCTGCATCGTCTTCGGGCTCTCGATGGACTACGAGGTCCTGCTCCTCAGCCGCATGCAGGAGGAATATCTCCGAACGAGGGACAACCGTCATGCCGTGGCCGAAGGCCTCGAGAAGATCGGCCGGCTCATCACCGGTGCGGCCGCGATCATGGTCGGCGTGTTCCTCGCGTTCTCGCTCGCCGAGGTCGTGATCATCAAGGCGATCGGCCTCGGGATGGCGATCGCGGTCGCGATCGACGCGACGCTCGTGCGCGCCCTCGTCGTGCCGGCGACGATGCGCCTCCTCGGCGACCTCAACTGGTGGGCGCCCCGCCCGCTCGCGAA
Organism: Candidatus Limnocylindria bacterium; assembly: GCA_036564905.1. Lineage (GTDB taxonomy): Bacteria > Chloroflexota > Limnocylindria > P2-11E > P2-11E > UBA4735. The sequence goes on along the minus strand of DATCOD010000098.1, from coordinate 10,044 downwards.
GCTGTATCGCCGCCTCGGCCTCGGTGAGGCGCACTCCCTTCCCGAGCCCGCGGCAGTGGGCGCGGACTAGCCTCCGGTAGACAATGGCGCGGTGACGGACGCCACCGCGCCGACCCTGCGGCCGCTCGGCGTCGGCGACATCGTCGACCGCACGATCGGCATCTACCGCGCGTCACCGGTCCTGTTCCTGGTCCTGGCGGCGCTGCCGTACGTCGTGCTCGCGATCGTCACGCTGCTCCTCAATCTCGTCTTCGTACGGACGACCTCGCTCGCGGCGCTGCCCACGACGATCTTCGATCCGACCGACCCCACGCGCTTGATGTCGTTCACGCCGGACCAGCTCTCCGGCATCGTGACGGTCGCCGTGATCATCGGCGTCGTCAGCCTGCTCGTGCTCTCGGTGCAGGCCGCCGCGATCGTCGACGCGATGTCCAAGCGCTACCTCGGGCAGCCGGCGACGCTGGCCGGGTCGCTCCGGGTCGGGTTGCGCGCGAGCGTGCGGCTCATCCTCGCGAGCATCGTCGCGCTCGTCACGTTCATCGTCGTCGTGGCCGTGGTCGCCGTCGTGCTGGCGCTCGCGACCACCGTGACCGGCAACCCGATCCCCGCGGTCATCGGCGTCATCGGCATGTTCGTCCTGGTCTTCTACCTGGTCGCGTCGTGGATGCCGCTTCCCGCGGTGGTCACGCTCGAGGGCCGCGGACCGGTCGGCGGACTTCGGCGCTCGTGGCAGCTGGCCGGCGGCGCCCGGTGGCGCATCCTCGGGCTGCTGATCCTGATGACCATCCTCCAGGCGATCCTCGGGCTGCTGTTCGCGTTCCTGTTCCTCGGCACGATCGTCACCGAGGGCGCGGTCAAGACCGTGCTCCAGGAGGTCGTGAACCTCGCGGTGAACGCGCTCTGGGCGCCGATCCAGTGGGGCGTGTTCACGGTCCTCTACTACGACCTACGTGTCCGGAAGGAGGCATTCGACCTCCAGCTCGCGGCGGAGGCCATGCCGCGCGCCACCTAGCCGCGCTCCTGCTCGGCCTCGCGCTGTGGACCGCCACGGGTGGCGTCGCGCGCGCCGACACGCTCACGGTGACCGCGTACCGCGGCCGCCTGGACCAGGTCCTGGCCCTCGTCCAGCGGGCCCGATCCGCTCCGCTCGCGCAGCGCGAACCACTGCTCGTCGACGCCCGCGCGCTGCTCCGGCGCACGACCGAGGTCCAGCTCGCCGACACGACGCTGTCCGTCGACGACGGCCCGTTCGCCGATCGCCTCACGCCCGAGGCCGCCGACGGCTCGGCCGGCGAGCTGGTCCGGTACATCGCCCTGATGAACGCGACGCTCGCGCGCCGGGTCGATGCGGCGGGCGCCGACGCGACACTCCGTTCGCTCACGGCGGACCAGCAGCAGGCACAGCGGCTGAACATCGGTGCCGTGATCGGAGCGCTCATCGCGCGGTTCGCCGGGTGGCTGTATGACGTGGTCGGCCGGCCCGACCCCAACGTGCTGCTCGACCTGCAGGCCGTCGTCGGCCTCTTCGTCGCGCTCTCGATCGTGGCGCTGCTCATCCGTGGCACGCGCGAACGGATCCGCCGCGAGACCGCGCTCGGGATCGCGGCCGGGGAGCAGCGGGCCGATCCGGCGGTGCACCTGCGCGCCGCGGACGACGCGCTCCGCGGCGGTCACCCGCGCGACGCCGTCCACGCGCTGTACCTCTACGCGTTCGCGACCCTCGCCGCGCGCGAAGTGCTCCGCTACGACCCCGCGCTCACCGACCACGAGCTGCTTCGCCGCGCCGCGCAGCTGCCGCGCGCGGATTCGCTCGGCGAGCTGGTCGAACTGCACGAACGCGTCTGGTTCGGGCTCCGCGACGCGCGCGACCCGGACGTCGCCCGGGCTCGCGCCCTTGCGCTCGAGGTCACGGCGTGAGACGGATCGACCCGCTGGCACTCGTGGCGCTCATCCTGTTCGTGGCGCTCGCGGCGCTCGCGGTGGCGTCGAACGGGGGCGGGGCCGGCGGCGGTGGTCCGACGTTCGGCCGTTCGGCCTCGATCTACGACGAGTCAGCCGGTGGCGCGTCGGTGCTTCGTCGGTACCTCGAGCAGGTCGGGCGCACGGTCGTCCCGGTCCAGGGCGATCGCTTCGCGCCGGCGGACGCCGGGATCGGGACGCTGTTCCTGCTCGGACCGACCGATCCATTGGAGTCCGCCGACCTCCAGGCGTTGCACGACTTCGTGCGCCAGGGCGGCACCCTCGTCATCGCGACCGATCTCGGCTTCACCGAGCGTCTGCTGCTCGACGACTTCGGCCTCTCACCCCGCGGCGGCGCGGCGGGCACCGGCGACGTCCCGGTCCGCAGCATCGCGTTCGCCGTCCCGCCCGTGCGCACATTGAGCGTGGACCATGGCCTTGCGTTCCAGCTGTCCGACGCCGCGACGCCGCTCGTCTTCGATGACGGGGCACCGTTCGTCGCCCTCGCGAGCGAGGGGCGCGGGCAGGTCTTCGCCGTGGGGTCGCTGGCCCCGTTCGTGAACGCCGGGATCGGGCTCGCCGACAACGGGCGGTTCGCGCTCGCGCTCGCGCAGGGCGCCGCGCGCGTCGGGTTCGACGAGTACCACCACGGCGTCCGGCCCGCGCCGGAGTTCACGGCATTGCTCGTACAGACCTGGCTCGGCCGGGGCCTGCTCGCCGCGTTCGCACTTGGCTTCGGGTACCTCGTGCTCACGGGCCGGCGGCTCGGGCCGCCGTCGCCGCTCGATCCGCGACCCCCGCGGTCGAGCCTCGAATACATCCGCAGCTTCGCCGGGCTCGCGCGCCGCTCGGGCCACGGGGAGATCGCGCGCCGCCGCCTGCGCGCCGACCTGCAGCGCGAGCTCGCGAAGCAGGTCGGCCTGGACCCGCGCACCGACTTTGGCCGCGTGACCAACGCGATCGCCGGGCAGAGCCCGACGCGCGCGGCGGAAGCCCGGCGCCTGCACGCGGCGCTCGCCGGTAGATTGCGCGACGACGCGCTCGTGCGGGCCGCGAATGATGTGGCGCGGCTCATCCGCGCGGAGGAGACGACGTGACGCTGAAACAGACCGGCGAGACATTCCGCGCGCAGGTCCATCGGATCGTCATCGGCCAGGAAGAGACGATCACGCTTTCGTTCCTCGCGCTCTGCCTCGGCGGGCACGTGCTCATCGAGGGCGTGCCCGGCACCGCGAAGACGCTGCTCGCGCGCACGATCGCGCAGCTCGTGGGCGGCACGTTCAAGCGCATCCAGTTCACCCCCGACCTGATGCCGAGCGACATCGTCGGCACCTCGGTGTACGAGATCGCCACGTCGTCGTTCCGGATGCGGCTCGGACCGATCTTCGCGAACATCGTCCTCGCCGACGAGGTGAACCGCGCGCCGGCGAAGACGCAGTCCGCGCTTCTCGAGGCGATGGAGGAGCACCAGGTCACGCTCGAGGGGGACGCGCGCCCGCTGCCCGATCCGTTCCTCGTGCTCGCGACGCAGAACCCCGTGGAGTACGAGGGCACGTACCCGCTGCCCGAGGCCGAGCTCGACCGCTTCCTGTTCAAGGCCGTCATGGGCTATCCGGAGACCGGCGAGGAGCACGCCATCCTGCGCGCACACGACAGCGGCCAGCCGCTCGCGGCCGTCGCCGGCCTCGCGCAGCTGCCGCCCACGGCGCTCGCGGACGCGCGCGCCGAGGTCGATCGCGTGGCCGTCGAGGACTCGGTCCTCGACTACGTCGTTCGCATCGTCGCCGAGACGCGCCGGTCGCCCGATCTGCTGCTCGGCGCGAGCCCGCGTGCCGGCGTCCACCTGCTCCGCGCGGCGAAGGCCGCGGCGGCGCTCGATGGCCGGGACTTCGTCACGCCCGACGACGTGAAGTCGCTCGTCCCGCCGACGCTGCGGCACCGCGTGGTCCTCAAGGCCGAGGCGGAGATCGAAGGTCTCGACGCGGACGCCGTGCTCCGCCGCGCGCTGTCCCGGCTCGACGTGCCGCGGTAGTGATCCCCCGGCCGCGACTCCTCGCGCTGGTACTCTCGGCCGCCGCGCTCGTGGCGCTCGGCACACTGACGCCGGTCTTCATCGGCCTCGCCGGCGTCGTGCTCGTCGCCGCGCTCGCGTTCGCGGTCACCGACTACCGCCTCACCCCGCGAATGACCGCAGCCGAGGTCGTCCGCGGCGCGGAGCCACAGCTGATCATCGGTGCCCCGAACCGGATCGGCCTCACGCTCCGCAATCCCACGGCCCGCCCGCTGCGCGTCCGGGTGCGCGACGAGGTCCCGGTCTCGTTCGCGGTCGCGCCGCGCGTCTCGACGGCGCTGCTCGCACCCGCGGCCACGGAGACGGCGGAGTACGTCGCGCGGCCGCGATACCGCGGCTCCTTCCGCTTCGGCGCGCTGCACACGCGCCAGCGCGGGCCGCTCGATCTGGTCGAGCGGCAGAGCGACATCCCGGCCGATGCACCGGCGCACGTGTACCCGGATCTCCGCGAGATCCGGCGGTACGAGGTGAGCCTGCGGCGCGGGCTGGCGTACGACGCGGGGCAGCGCCGGGCGCGGCTGCCTGGCGCGGGGAGCGTGTTCGAGCGGCTGCGCGAGTACGGCCCGGACGATGACCCGCGCTCGATCTCGTGGACCGCGACCGCGCGGCGCGGCCGCCCGATCAGCGTCGAGTACGAGACGGAGCGCCAGCAGCGGGTCCTCATCCTCCTGGATGCCGGGCGGATGATGGCGAGCACGCTCGGAGAGCTCACGAAGCTCGACCACGCGGTGAACACCGCGCTCATGCTCTCGTACGTCGCGACCGCGAAGGGCGATGAGGTCGGCCTGCTCGGCTTCGCCGACGACGTGCGCAGCTATCTCCTCCCACGCCGTGGGCGCCGGCAGTTCCTCCGGGTGACCGAGGAGCTCCGCAAGCTCGAAGTGACGACGACCGAGCCGGATTACCGCGCGGCGTTCGAGTTCCTCCGCGCGCGGACGTCGCGCCGCGCGCTCGTCGTGCTGTTCACGGACCTCATCGACGTGGAGGCGTCGCGCTCGCTCGTCGCGGCGGTGGATCGCCTCGCGGGCAACAACCTCGTGCTCTGCTGCCTCCTCGCCGACCCGCGGCTCGCGGAGCTCGCCGCGCGCGCGCCGCGGTCGACCACGGAGCTGTACGAGCGCGTCGCGGCCGAGGAGGTGCGCGACGCGCGGGCGCGGGCGATCGGGCTCCTGCGCGAGCGCGGCGTGCACGTGGTCGATGTCCCGGCCGAGCGGCTCACCGTGGCCGCGATCCAGCGCTACCTCGAGCTGAAGAAGCGCTGGTTGTAGGGCAACAGGATGTAGCTCCAGAGCGCGACGCCGGTGAGCACGCCGATCGCGAGCTTGCCGGCCGGCGCCAGCGTCGTCGGTGATACGAACCCTTCGATGAGCCCCGCGCACACGAGCGTGACCGCGACGAGCAGCATGATCCGCATCGCCTGCGCGCCGGCGATCCGCAGCGCGTCGCCCCGGGTGCGTTCGTCCGGATGCAGGATCGCCCACGCGAGCCGGAGCCCCGCGCCACCGGCCAGGAAGATCGCCGACAGCTCGAGGAATCCGTGGGCCAAAATGAAGATCACGAGCGAGCTCGCGACGCCGGCCCGCTGCAGGACCGCGAACACCGTCCCGAGCTCCGTGCCGTTCAGCACGAGCACGAAGACCGTGTACAGGCCGGCGGTCATGCCGCCGGCGAACGCGGCGATCGAGACGGTGATGTTGTTCACGATGATGATCGGGCCGGCCTGGGCCCGGAGCCCCTCCGGGATCTCGGTGCCCGGGGTCCGGCCGATGAGCGAGCGGCGTGCCTCATCGCCGAGCGCCGCGGACGCGACGTCCGGCTGGATGATCCCCGCCGCGAACGTGACGATCGCGGGCAGCAGGACGAGCGCGAACGCGACGAGCGTGAACGGCATCGCCGCGCGCGCCGCCGCGGGGAGCTCCCGTGTGACGAACCGCCGCAGGCGCCGGCCGCTCGCGGGCGACTCGCTGTACACGAGGGCATGCGCCGCGGCGACCACGTCGTTCAGCCGCTCGGCGACGACGTCGCGGGGAAAGTCGCGTCGCGCGACGGCGAGGTCGCTCGTCGCGTTGCGATAGAGGGCGCCGAGCTCGAGGACCTCCTCCGCCGAGAGCCGCGCGACGCGGCCCTGGGCCCGCTCGACGAGCGCGCCCAGGCGAGCCCAGCGAGCGCGATGATCCTCGACGAAGCGGTCGATGGATTGCACCGCGCGCATCGCGCGACCGTACCATGCTGCCGTGGCGATCCGGGTCGGGCGGCTCGAGGTCGAGACGCCGGACCACGTCGTGCTTCGGTACACGCTCGCCGGGGTCGGCAACCGCGGCTTCGCGGCGGTCGTCGACTTCCTCATCGCGCTCCTCATCACCGCGGGGCTCGAGGTCGGCTACGGCCAGATCGGCTCGCCGGGCGCCACGGTCTTCGGCGGGTCGATCCGATTCCTGCTGTTCGTCCTCGGGTGGAGCTACTTCATCGTCCTCGAATGGCTGTGGAACGGTCAGACCATCGGGAAGCGCGCGTACGGGCTGCGCGTGATCAACGAGGACGGCTCGCCGGCCGGATTCGTCGCGGTGTTCGTGCGCAACCTCGTTCGGATGATCGACTTCCTGCCGGCGCTCTACGGGCTCGGGCTGCTGGCGATCGTCTTCACCCCGCGATCGCAGCGACTCGGCGATCTCGCGGCCGGCACGTTCGTGGTGCGCGCGCCGAAGCCGCAGCTCGACTGGCTCTCGCTGCGGACCGTGACGCGCGCGACCGCGCCGGTCGCCGCCGCCGGCGTGCGGGGCCTCTCGGGCGAGGCCCAGCGGATCGTGCGCGAGTTCGTGGCCCGCGAGCCGACCCTGGCGCCGCGTGACCGGTCGCGGCTCGCGACCGAGATCGCGTCGCGCATCCGCCCGTACACCAGCGGGATCGACGCCCCGGACGATGTGGCGTTCCTGCGCGCGCTCGCCGCGACGCTGCGCGAGGCGGGGGAGCGCCGGCCGTGAACGAGGTCTTCGGCCTCGTCGTCCTCGTGCTCCTGTTCGCCGCATTCAGCCTCCTCTCCGGCGGCAGCCGGAGCGCGAGCGAGCTGCGGATGCGGCGGCGCTGGGAGTCCAGCTTCGAGTCCGAGATCCGCCAGGTCCGCCCGACCGACGCGACCGGCGTCCTCATGTGCCGGCAGTGCGGCGCGTCGGGCTCGGAGCGCGCCGGGCGCTGTCCGAGCTGCGGTGCGGTACTCTAGATACCCCACCCCCCACCGGGAGGGGTCGAGACGGAACAGGAGAGACGAATGACCGAGCCGAACGCCGAGCGGACCTACTCCGTGCCGGCGATCCACTGCGATGGCTGCGCGGGCAACATCGAGGAGGCGCTCGAGCCCGTCGAGGGCGTCGAGTCCGCGACCGTCGACCTCGGCGCCAAGACCGTGCGCGTGCGCGGCTCCGTCGACGATCGGGTCGTCCGCAAGGTCCTCACCGCGGCGGGGTACCCACCGGCCTAGATGACCACGGCGATCCCAACGGAGGAAAAGCGCGACATCGCGATCACCGGCATGACCTGCGCGTCATGCGTGGTGAGCGTCGAGTCCGCGCTGCGATCGGTCCCCGGCGTCGCCTCGGCTGACGTGAACCTCGCGACCGAACGCGCGACCGTGCGCCTCGATCCGGCGACCGATATCGGCGGGCTCGTTCGCGCGATCGAGCGCGCCGGATACGGCGCGCTTCCGATCCCGTCCGACGATCGCGAGCGCGCTGAGCACGCCGACGCCGAGCGCGCCATGCGGATGCGGCACGTGGCCGAGCTCCGCCGCCGGCTGACGATCGCGTCCGTCCTGGCCGCGGCGACGATGGCGTTGTCGATGTCCGATCTCGTCTTCCCCGAGCTCCAGCACGCGGAGTGGCGGGCCTACGCCATGTTCGCGCTCGCCACGCCGGTGCAGCTGTGGGCCGCGACGCCGTTCTACCGCGCGGCCTGGAGCGCGGCCCGGCACCGGTCCACGAACATGAACACCCTGGTCGTCGTCGGCACGACCGCGGCGTATGCGACCTCGGTCGCGGCGACGTTCTTCCCGAGCCTGTTCGTCGCCGCGGGCCTCGAGCCCCACCAACACCTCTACTACGAGACGTCGACCGCGATCGTCGCGCTCATCCTCGTCGGCCGCTTCCTCGAGGCCCGGGCCCGCGCCCGCACGGGCGACGCGATCCGCGCGCTCCTGGCCCTCGGCGCGAAGTCCGCCCGCGTGCGGCGGCCGGGCGGCGTCGAGGAGGACATCCCGATCGCGGACCTCGCGACCGGCGACGTCATCATCGTCCGGCCCGGCGAGACGATCGCGGCCGACGGCCTCGTCGTGAGCGGCGCATCGGCGGTGGACGAATCGATGGTCACCGGCGAGTCGATCCCCGTGGACAAGAGCGCCGGCGACGACGTGACCGGCGGGACGCTGAACCGCACCGGAGCGCTGCGCGTGCGCGCGACGAAGGTCGGCCGCGACACCGTCCTCGCGTCGATCGTGCGCCTGGTCGAGGAGGCCCAGAGCTCGAAGCCGCCGATCCAGCGGCTCGTGGACCGCATCGCGTCGGTGTTCGTGCCGATCGTGCTCGTCATCGCCTTCGCGACGTTCGTGACCTGGTTCGCGCTCGGCCCCTCGCCGTCCTTCGGGCCGGCGCTGCGCGCCGCGATCGCGGTCCTGATCATCGCCTGCCCTTGCGCGCTCGGCCTCGCGACGCCCACGGCGCTCACGGTCGGCATGGCCCGCGGCGCGACGCGCGGCATCCTCATCCGCGACGCCCAGGCGCTCGAGACCGCCCGGTCCATCGACGTCGTCGCGTTCGACAAGACCGGCACGCTCACCGCAGGGCGGCCGCAGCTCGTGGACTTCCTCGGCTGCGCCGACTTCGGCGAGGATGAGGTGCTCCGGCTCGCGGCCGGAGCGGAACGAAGCTCCGAGCATCCTGTGGGTGCGGCGCTCGTCGAGGCCGCGCGCGACCGCGGCATCACCATCCCCGAAGCGACGAGCTTCGAGTCGTTCCCCGGCGCGGGCGTCCACGCCGCCGTCGACGGGCACGACGTCTGGATCGGCACGGCGGCGCTCGCCGCGGCCCACGGCTTCGCGGACGCTCCCGAGGCGACCCTCGCGCGGCATGAGGAGGCCGGCCGCACCCCGCTCGTCATGACGATCGACGGCAAGCCCGGGGCGCTCTTCGCCGTCGCCGACACCCCCAAGGCATCCGCGCGCGAGGCCATCCGCGTCCTGCGGGCGCGCGGCCTGCGCACGCTGCTCGTATCGGGCGACACGCCGCGGACCGCGGCGGCGATCGCGCGTGAGCTCGGCATCGACGAGGCTCGCGGGGGCGTGAAGCCGGGCGAGAAGGCCCTGGTCATCGCGGAGCTGCAGCGGGCCGGTCATCGGGTCGCGATGGTCGGCGACGGCGTGAACGACGCGCCCGCGCTCGCGCAGGCGGATCTGGGCATCGCGATCGGAAGCGGGACCGACGTCGCGATCGCGTCGGCCGGCGTGGTGCTCGTCGGCGGTGACCCGCGTGGCGTGTCCCGTGCGCTGCGGCTCTCGCGTGCGACGGTGAACGCGATCCGGCAGAACCTGTTCTGGGCCTTCGTCTACAACGTGCTGCTCATCCCGGTCGCGGCGGGCGTCTTCTATCCGTTCACGGGCTGGGTGCTCTCGCCCGTCCTCGCGGCGGGCGCGATGGCGCTCTCGAGCGTGACGGTCGTGACCAACTCGCTACGCCTGCGGACCGCCCGCCTCGATCCCTGAGGACGCGCGCCGTGATGCGGGGCACGGGTGGGGACGTTCCGGTCTTCGTCGAAAGACCAGCCAGTCGTAACCTAGTTACATCATTGTTCAACTGTTCGAGCCGAGAATGACCGTGAGTCGAAGGCGAGCAGCGGCTCGGCGGGGTGCAGTCGAACCTGCGGGCCGGCGGCGTTGACGCTCCCCGACGGCGGCCCACCGATCGCGAAGGCTCGCGTCCTGATCGTCGACGACAATCCCGAGATCAGGGAAGGCGTCCGCGCGCTCCTCG
>DATCOD010000097.1:0-1614 GCA_036564905.1 Candidatus Limnocylindria bacterium | reverse complement strand
GCAGAAGATGATCGAGACGCCCGATGGCAAGGTGGCCGCCCAGCGGGCCATCGACAAGTGGTACGTCGTCGGCCTCGACATGTTCGGCCGGTCGAACTCCGCGCGCGACGAGCGGTACATCGAGTGGGGCCTGAAGAAACGGCCCAACGGCCGGATGCGCGAGGATTACATCGCCGAAATGGATCCCAAGATCGCAGCGCTCGGCCTCGTCGTGCCGAACAAGCTCGAGGGTCGCAAGTACCTCTGATCATGGGCGAGCACCGCGTGCGCTTCACCCTGAACGGCGTACCGGTCGATGCGACCGTTCCGGCGGAGCGGCTGCTCGTCGACCTCCTGCGCGACGACCTCGGCCAGACCGGGACGAAGGATGGCTGCTCGGTCGGGGTCTGCGGGCTCTGCACCGTGCAGGTGGATGGCGCGCCGATGTCGGCCTGCCTGTTGCTCGCGACGCAGGTCGACGGCGCCGCGATCCGCACGGTCGAGGGGCTCGTCTCGCCGCTGCAGGAGGCGTTCATCACCGAGGGCGGATTCCAGTGCGGCATCTGCACCTCGGGCCAGCTCATGACCGCCGACGCGTTCCTCAGGGACCACCCGGACTTCACCGACGACGAGCTGAAGGATGGGCTCATGGGCAACCTGTGCCGCTGCACCGGCTATTACGGGATCGCCCGGGCCGTCGCGGCGGCGCGGCGCCGATGAGGCCGTTCGAGTACCGCGAACCCGGATCGCTGGACGAGGCGCTCGCGCTCCTGGCCGATGATCCCGACGACACCCTCGTCCTGGCTGGCGGCACGTCGCTCGTCATCCTGATGAAGCAGGACCTCATCCGGCCCGCGCGCGTCATCGGCCTGCGCCGACTCGCGGAGCTCCGCGCGATCGATACCCGGGGCGGTCTTCGGCTCGGCGCGCTCGCGACCCATGCCGCACTCGCCCGATCGGAGGCCGTGCGGGCCCACGCGGCCGCGCTCGCCGCGACATTCGCCTCGGTGGCGACCGTGCGGATCCGCGAGCAGGCCACGCTCGGTGGGAACCTCGCGCACGCCGATCCGGCGCAGGACCCACCGGTGACGCTCCTGGCGCTCGACGCCACGGTCGTCGCGCGCTCGAAGACCCGCGAGCGCCGCATCCCGCTCGACGCGCTGTTCGTCGACGTCTTCGAGACCTCGCTCGAACCGGATGAGCTGATCGTCCGGGTCGAGCTTCCGGCGCTGCCCGCCGGCGCGCGCGCGACCTACAGGAAGTTCCTGCCGAGCACCCGCGACGATTACGCGACCGTCTCGGTCGCGGCCGTCATCGCGACCGGCACGAACGGCGCCTGCACGCACGCGCGCATCGCGCTCGGCGGCGCCGGGCCGGTCCCGCTCCGCGCGCACGAGGCCGAGCGGTCGCTCGTGGGGCGGCGCCTGGACGCCGCCGCGATCCGCGAGGCCGCCGCGCTCGCGGCCGCCGCGACCGACCCGCTCGCGGACCTGCGCGGGAGCGCCGAGTACAAGCGCGCGATGGCCGGCGTCTGGACCGAGCGCGCGCTGCGCGAGGTCGCGTGAGGCTCGAGCACACGGTGTCGATCGACGCGCCGCGGGCGCGGGTCTGGACGGCCCTGATGGACCTGCCGGC
>DATCOD010000096.1:0-4359 GCA_036564905.1 Candidatus Limnocylindria bacterium | reverse complement strand
ACGCTCACGTTCTGGCGGTCGCTCGTGTTCAGCCAGACGATCGTGAGCTCGGTGTTGGGCTCGAACACGACGATCGAGCGATCGAAGAAGGACAGCGCGGCATGACCGCCGGCCGCCGTCCGCACGCTGTCGCCCGCGGCGACGAACGCGCCATTCAGCGCCGGCGCGTATGCCCCGTTGGCGTGACGCAGCTGCACCGTTCCGTCGAACACCGTGAGCTGCCCGCGCGTATCGATCGCGGCGACCGTGCCGCTCGGCCGGAGCACGAGTCCGAGCCCGGAGAGGAACAGCAGGAGCGCGGCGACAAGCGCCGCAATGGCAAGCCGCCGTCGCGTCAGTGCCGGCAGGAACGCTCGCCGACTCCGCTTCTCCGGCTGCGTCTGCGGTACGACACGCGGCGCCGGCCGCGGCCGCGCGGGAGCGGCGACGGCACCGAGGACCGGCACGGTGAGGCGACCCGCCGCCCGGCGGATCGCATCGAGGAGCTGTCGCGGAGGCGCGTCCTTCAGGACGACGCTCGTCGCGCCGCTGTGGAGCGCAGCGTCGCGAATGCCGGGGTCGAGGGTGAGAAAGACGATCCGCGTGTCGGGGAGCTCGGAGTGCAGGTTGCGCGCGACCTCGAGGCCCGTCATCTTCGGCATCGAGTTGTCCAGGAGGATCAGGTCCGGGCGGAGCTCGAGCGCCTTCGAGATCGTCTGGAGACCGTCGGCAGCCTCCCCGACGATCTCGAAATCAGGTTCAGTCTCGAGCATCGCGCGGACGCCCTCGCGTACGGCGAGGTGATCGTCCGCGAGCAAGATGCGCGTTGCCAACTTGGCGGGTGCTCCCTTTCGCGACCGTCCGGGCAGGACGGGGCCGCATCGGGAGGGCTCGTCAGCCCGCCTTTACGGTCCCGTTACTGTCGCGAAAAGCCCAAAAACCGACATCGGACCGCAGATGGACCTTGGTAGGAGAAGCATGTCCGCTGGGCCGACGCGCGTCGCGGATGCAGACAAAGGCCCGTATTTAGGACTGGATGTCGGCCAAACCGCGCTTGTGGGCGTAGAGCGCCACCTGGGTCCGGTCGGTGAGCTCGAGCTTGCCGAAGATGTTGGACACGTGGGTCTTCACCGTCCGCTCGCTGATCTTCAGCTCGCCGCCGATCTCTTTGTTCGATCGACCCTGCGCGATCAGCTGCAGCACCTCACGCTCGCGCGCGGTGAGGTCGTGGTACCCCTCGTCCTCTTGACCGGTGCTCGCTCCGGCGAGCGGCATCGTCCGCAAGCGGCCGAACTCATCCAGGACGCGCGCGGCGATCGACGGATAGATGAGCGAGAAGCCGTCCGCGACGGTGCGGATCGCGTTCGCGAGCTGGGCCGCGGTCACTTCCTTCAACAGGTAGCCCGACGCACCGGCGCGGATCGAGCTGAACACGAGCTCGTCCTGATCGTGGTTCGTGAGGACGATGACCCGGGTCGACGGGACCGAGTTGCGGATGCGGCGCGTCGCCGTCACGCCGTCCCAGTCCCCCATCTTGATGTCCATGAGCACGATGTCGGGCAGGAGCTCCTGCGCGAGCGCGAGGGCCTGGTGCCCGTCGCTCGCTTCGCCGACGACGGTGAGGTCTCCCTCCATCTCGAGGATCGAATGGAGACCGCTCCGCACGACCGCGTGATCATCGGCGATGAGGATGCGGATCTGCCGTGCGTCGGTCATCGGCCGAACAACCGCGCGAGGATCCCGGGCCGTTCCGGCTCCAGCGCGTCAGTGGCGGCCAGCTCGGCACGCAGCGCGCCGACGGTCGTCTGTGCCTGTTCGTACGGGATCGTGGCTGCGACCGTCGTGCCCTGGCCTGCCGCGCTCGTCACCTGCAGCCGGCCGCCGACGGCCTCGGCGCGTTCGCGCATGCCGACGAGCCCGAAGTGTCCGTTCGACTCCGCGGTCGCTTGGGTCGCGGCCATGTCGAAGCCCGCGCCGTCGTCCGTGACCTGCACCACGACGTCAGTGTCGCTGTAGCTGAGCGTCACCGTCGCGTGCCGCGCCTCCGCGTGCTGGGCGACGTTCCGGAGCGCCTCGCCGACGATGCGGACGACCGCGCGCTGGAGATCCGCTTCCAGCTCGTGCTCGCTGCCGACCTCCCGCATCTCGACCGCGAGGCCGGTCTGCCGCTTGAGGTCGTCGATGAGCCGCGCCACCGTCGTCGGGAGACTGAGGCCCCCCGGCGCGCTCTGGCGCAGCGCGCCCATGTACTGGCGAACGTCCGCGAGCGTGGCGCGCGCGTCCCGCGTCGCCTTCGCGAGCTGCTGGCCGAGGATCTGCGGGTTGCGCTCGAACGCGCGTTGCGCGCCCTCGAGGCTGAGCACGACGCCGGTGAGCTCCTGGGCGAGACCGTCATGCAGCTCCTGCGCGATCCGCTTGCGCTCGCCGGCCGTCGCCTGCTCTCCCACCGAGACGGCCTCCATGGAGAGCGCGAGCTCGAACAGATACTCCGCGGCGGTCGCCGCGAAGTCCGCTTCCGCATCGGTGTACCCCTCGGCTCCGCGGCCGAGCACGAGCACGCCGATCGTCTTCCCCTGCGCGCTCACCGGGGCGAGCACGTATTCGGTGGCCGCCGGGGCGGCCCATGCGGGCGGCGTGGGATCGTCGGTCGGGCACTGCGCGCGCACCGGATGCTGCTCGCCCAGGGCCTCGCCGAACGGCCCGCCGTTGGCGGCGCTCGGAATGAGCGTCGGCCCGGCCGGGTCGTAGCCGCGGCAGGCGCGTAGCTCCGCGCTCCCGTCCGCGGTGAGGACCCAGAGCCCGACGACGTCGTGATGCATCACGTCCGCGAGCATCGCGACGGCCGTCTCGAGCTCCTGCTCCGGCTCGCCGCCGAGCGTGCCGAGGCGCGACAGCTCGTAGAGCGCGATCGCCTGCTTCCGATCCTCTTCCGCGCGCGCGACCGCGCCCACGAAGGACAGCGTCGCGGCGATGTCCACGCCGATCGCGCTCAAGGCATCGAGGTCGGCCGCGTCGTAGTGCTCCCGTGATTCGCGGCGCTTCACGCTGACGACGCCGATGATGTGGTCGCCGGTCCGGAGCGGCGCGATGAGCGCGTCGCCGATCGACGGATCGTTGCCCGTGAATCGCTCGTCGCCGATGACCGGACCGCGCAGCAACAGCGGCTGTCCGCTCTTCGCCACGAATCCCGAGATGCCTTCGCCCAGGCGCTTGCGGTCGTGCTTCGCCTCGTCGGAGAGGCCGATCGACGTCCGCACCGAGAGCGTGCCGTTGTCCACGAGCATGATCGACACGCCGTCCGCCGCGAAGACCCGCGCGAGACCGCTCGTCGCGCGCTCGAGCAACGTTTCGGGATCGCGCTCGGCGCGCACGATCTCCTGCAGCTCGGTCGAGGCCTTCGTGCGCGCCTCGAGCTCCGCGGCCGCGCGCTGGATCCGCCAGAAGGTGTTCTCTTCGACGAGCTCGAGCGCGACGAGCGAGGCGAGTCGGCCGAGATCCACCGACTCCGCATCGCTGAACGGCCCGCTCACGCGCATTGCGGCGAGCGCACCGATACGGTGCTCGTTCCACGCGACCGGGACCGCGCGCATCGCGACGGCGGCGCGGCCATCGATGAGCCGCACGCTCACCGCGCCATCGCTTGGTGCGCCGGCGAGCGCGCTCACCAGCAGCGCGTGCTGCGGCGCATCGGTCCACGCGGACCCGGGGCTCACGTTGTGCGTCGCGTACGTCACGAACGACTCGTCCCGGGGTCGCAACACGATCGCGAGGCCGTCGGCGTGCGCGAGCTCAGCGAGCATCGCGATCCGCGTTGGCCAGAACTCACCCTCACGCTCGACCGTCATTGGACCCTTTCCTTTGGGCGGGCTGCGCGGGAGGCGCGCCGTCAGGCGTCATTGAGCCTGATTCGGGCGCATTCGGCCACCGCCGGTCGGGGGTGTTCAGAAGGACTGAGATGGTCCCCACGTCGGGTGATGGCGAATAATCGTGCCCATCAGCCGCTCGAAGGTCCTCATCGTCACACCGCACCCGGTCATCGGCGCCGGTATCGAGACGGTCCTTCGGCTCGAGGATCTGTACGACCTCCGGCGCGTCGCCAGCCTGGCCGAGGCGAAGGCCGCCGCGCGGTCGTGGCCGGCGGACGCGGCACTCGTCGACGGCGTGCTGCTCGAAAGCCACACCCTCGATCTCGACGTCCCGAGCTACGTCCTCTCGGGCGACGCCGAGAGCGGCGAACGCCTGGCCGCGACCCTGCCCGGAGCCCGCGGCTGGCTCCCGAAGGATGCCCCGCCCGCGCGGCTGGTCGAGGCGATCGATCGTTCCCTGGGGATCGTCCGGATCCGGGGCGACGTCCGCGGCACCCTCGGGATGATCGTGACG
>DATCOD010000095.1:0-15345 GCA_036564905.1 Candidatus Limnocylindria bacterium | reverse complement strand
GGCCCGAGGAGGAATCCCGCGGCCGCCGCGATCTGATTCGTGCCGAGCCCCAGGCCGATGCGGCCGTGGCGGAACGCGTCGGCGACGATGGCGGTGCTGTTGGTGAAGAGCAGCGCGGCGCCAAGGCCCTGGATGACGCGGGCGGCGACGAGGTCGGCACCATGGAACGCGGGCTGCGAGAGACCGGCCAGGAGCGACCCCAGGGTGAACACCGCGAAGCCGGCGTTGAACAGGGCCTTGCGGCCCCAGATGTCGGCAAGCCGTCCGACGACCGGCACGCACGCGGTCGTGAGGAGGAGGTAGCTGAGGAGGACCCACATGATCGTGAGGAATTGCGCGTCGAGCGACGCGAGGATGTTCGGCAGCGCGATGAGCAGCGCCGACCCCTGGATCGATGCCAGGAGCGCTCCGACCGTGGTGACCGAGAGGGCGACCCACTCGTAGTTGTGCCACTCGTCGCGCCGGTTCGCGGCCTCTGGAGTGCGATCGGTCCGCATCGAACGAAAAGTAACGGGTGACGGTACGCTCGCGTTTCCATGCCCTTCCGTTCGCTGTGGCGCGATGTGGATTTCCTGAAGCTGTGGGCCGGGCAGACCGTCTCGGAGATGGGGTCGGTCGTCACGCGGACGGCGCTGCGACTCGTCGCGCTCCTCACGCTGGGCGCTGGGGTCGCGGAGATGGCCTACCTGGTGGTGGCCGCCTCGACCGGCGTCCTCCTGGTCGGCCTCGTGGCCGGCGCGTGGGTCGACCGGCTCCCGCGTCGTCCGGTCCTCATCTGGACCGACGTGATCCGGGCCGGGCTCCTCTTCTCGGTCCCCGCGGCGGCCGCCGCGGGCACACTGCGGATCGAATACCTCTATGTGGTCGCGTTCCTCGAGGCCTGCCTCGGCACGCTGTTCGACTCCGCCTATCACTCGTATCTGCCATCCCTCGTCGGCGTCGACCGGCTGATCGAGGGCAATGCGAAGCTGTCCCTGACCTCCTCGATCGCCGAGGTCGGCGGACCCGGACTCGCGGGCGCGCTCGTGCAGGTCGTGAGCGCTCCATTTGCGATCCTCGTCGACGCGGTCTCGTTCGTAGTCTCGGCGGTCTCGCTCCTCGCCATCCGCGCGCGGGAGGCGCCGCGGCCGCGCGAGCTGCGCCAAACCATCGGACGCGAGATCGCCGAAGGGGTGCGCGTCGTGCGGCGGCATGCCCTCGTGTTCCCGATCGCGGCGAGCTCGGTGTCCGAGCACTTCTTCGGCTCGTTCTACGCGGCGCTGTACGCCCTCTACCTGTTGCAGGTACTCGGGCTCACGCCGCTCCTGCTCGGCGTTGTGATCTCGGCCGGCGGGGTCGGGTCGCTCGTGGGCGCCACGTTCGCGGGCCGCGTCGTGCGGCGGTTCGGCATCGGCCGCTCCATCCTGGTCATGGCGCTCGCGAGCTCGGCCGTCGGCATCCTCACGCCGCTGGCCGCCGGCCCGCTGTTCGTCGCGACGCTGATGGTGTTCCTCCCACAGCTCATCGGTGACGGCATGCAGACGATCCAATGGATCGCGCGGGACACCGTCGTGCAGACCGCGGTGCCCGACCGCGTGCTCGGTCGGGTGAACGCGACGCTCGACGTCCTGTCGCATGGCGCGGCGCCGTTCGGGGCGCTGGTTGCCGCGGTCATCGCCGAGAGCTACGGCGTGCGGACGGCGATGGGGATCGCGTGGCTCGGTGGGCTCGCGTCGGTGCTGTTCATCGTGTTCTCGCCGCTGCCGCGGCTCCGCTCCCTCGACGCCATCACCGCGGGTCGACCGTCAGCTCCGCCGGCGTGACGTCGCGACGCGTTGGTAGGGTTGTACGAAGTCGAGGTTCCGAGGAGGGCACGAATGAGCGCCGTGGTCTACGTCCTGACCGCGTGGAATGAGCGCACCGGGGTCGATGTGGTGCAGGTGTTCTCGGCCAAGGCCGCCGCGGACAAAGCGTGGGCGAAGTTCGAAGACAAGCCCGAGATCTACGGGGCGGTGTACAAGCGGGCGGTGAAAGCCTAGACACGCGACGCGACTGACCCACCGGCGCGGCCGTCGCCGGGTACGCTCGAAGCAATGAGGATGCGTTCGGCCGTCGCGCTCGCGCTCGCCATCGTCCTGATGAGCCTGCTGCCCGGCGCGCCCGCCGCCGCCGTGGACACCTGCGTCAGCTCCGTCGGGCCAGGGATCCCGGCGCCCACGCGCCTGCCGTCGGGCATCGCCGGCTTCCACGCGGCGTGGTACGGACAGAGTGGCTACATGAGCCTGTGCCCCGGCACGGAGTCCGTCGCGACGGTGGCGTACTACAACGCCGGCAGCCGGGGCTGGGTCGCCGGACAGCTCGGGCAGACGGCCTATCTCGGCACATCCGGCAGCTCGCCCGGCCAGGACCAACCCACCATCCTGGGCGGAGACGGCACGAACGGGTCGCCCGCGACCGGCTGGCCCCGGTACAACCGGCTCGCCATCCAACCCGCACCGTACGTCGGCCCCGGGCAGGTCGCCTGGTTCCAGTTCCGCGTGCGCGCCCCGCTGACCCCCGGCCGGTACAGCATCGGGCTCCGGCCGCTGATCGAAGGCACGCAGTGGATGGAGGACTACGGCGTGTTCTGGAACGTCGTCGTCCTCAACCCGGACGGAACACAGCCGCCGATCACGATCGGCGGTCTCACGTTCAACGTCGCTTCGACCGCGCGGGCGGACGTCTACACCGAGACGACGATCACGAAGAGCGACGCGAGCTCGCTCAGCGCGGTGGTCGACGGCGATGTCGCGCGGATCGAATCCGACTTCGGCCGGACTTTCGCCGGCCGGCCGGTGCTCTACGCCTTTGGATCGCTGAACTCGGCCAATATCGGGAATCTGACGCTCGCGCACATGGACTCATCGGACGCCATCTTCTTGGCGCTGCACGAGGGTGGCTTCTACGACCCGAACACGGGCGGCATCTTCCTGAATTGGTTCAACATCTCGGAGCGGCCGGTCAGGACGGCACGGCACGAGCTGACCCACGAACTGATCGCGCAGATCGTCGGCCCAGCTCTCGCGTCGCTGCCCGCGTGGTTCAACGAGGGCACGTCGCGCCTCGAAGAGATGACCATCGCGGGTACCGGCTGGTGGGCGAACCTGAATGCCGCCACCGCGGCCTCGGCAGCGGCGCTGTCCCCGAGCCAGCTCATTCCGCTCGCCGACCTGACATCACAGGCGGTCTGGAACGCGAGGGCCGATCCGCTTGCCAAGTTCGAGTACTACGAGGCGTCGCAGGCGGCGCGGTTCCTCCGTCAGGACGTGGGCATCGCCGGGACGATCGTCATCCTCGACCGCATGCGTCAGGGCAGTTCCTTCGATGCCGCCTTCCTCACCGTGACGGGGAAGACCAGCGATTCCTTTGCCTCTGGCTTCCGGGCGCGGCTCAGAGCGAGCGTCGCGTCATCTCCGGGGGTTGCGCTCGCGAACGACACGCCGGCCGGGGCCGGAGTGAGCTTGACCGCGTACGGATTCACGCCATCGACCACGTTGAACGTCACGATCGCAACCCCGGGGTACCAGCCCGCCGCCATCGTGGGCGTTGCGGACACGTTCGGGGTCTACTTCGACTTCGTCACCGTCGCGCATGGCTGGCCTTCCACCGGCACGTACACGATCACCGTGACCGACGGATTCCGGACGACGACCGCGGTGACGGTCTTGGGCGGTTAGCGACGCCGCCGCAGGCCGCCATTCACGTCCCATGGGCTAGGCTCTCGATCGAAGGCGAGGGTCTCACATGACGCGAGTTCTTATCGTTTTGGCGGTAGCGGCGCTGGCCGCGTGCGGCGGCGCGGCGTCACCGTCCGCGCAGGCCCCGGCGGCGACGGCCCCAGCAGGCGGATCGGCGGCGACTTCGACGGCTGCGGCCCCGACGGCGGCGTCCGGTCCGAACATCGCGGACGTGCTGAAGGCGGGCAAGGCGACGACCTACAAGGCGACCTACAAGTGGTCGACCACCGCGGGCGGACAGACCATCGATTCCGAGCAGACCTGGTACTACAAGGCCCCGAACTCACGGTTCGACTTCTCCGCGGGCCCAGGCGCCTCGTTCTCGATCTTCTCGCTCGCCGACGGGACCTACCTCTGCACGAGCGCGGGCGGTACCTCGTTCTGCCAGAAGAGCGCGGGACAGTCCGCGTTCGGCCAGAACCCGGCGGCGGATTTCGCGCTGCAGCTCCAGGGTGACCCGACCAAGTTCAACGCGGCCTTCACCGGCAGCCAGACGATCGCCGGGCAGCAGGCCCAGTGCTACAACGTGAAGAGCCTCGCGGGAGGCGCCTTCGGCGACGTGAGCACGTGCTACTCGTCGAACGGCGTTCCGCTCAAGACGACGATCACCGCGCAGGGCACGTCGGTGACCATGGAGGCGACCGCCTTCTCGACGAACGTCACCGACGCGGACTTCGCGCTCCCGGCGGCCGTCCGCTAGGTGCGATCTACCCGCCGAGAGCGATCAACGCGTCGTGTGCCGCCTCACGGACCCACGGATACGGGTCCGTGACGGCGGCGCGCTCGAGGAGCGGCCGGACGCGGCCGTCGCCCACGCTCGCAAGGGCGGCTGCGGCCGCCTCGCGCACGCCGGACTCCCGGTCCGCGAGCAGGCCGACCAGCTCGACGAGCGAATCCTGGGCGCGGAGCCGGTCGAACCCGTGCGCCGCGAAGACCCGGATCATCCAGTCACCGTCCAGCGCCGCGCGGTGGAACGCGGGGAGCGCGGTCGGCTCGTGGAGCTCGGCGAGCGCGAGCAGCGCCCACTTCCGCACCTCGGTCGGCTCGTACGCGGCATCGAGCAGGGCGCCGATCGCCTGCTGACGGGTCTCCCCGAGGCGGTCGGCCAGATCGGCGAGCGCCTTCGCGGCGTGCGCGCGCTCGTAGGTCTTCTGGTGATGGTCAGCGAGGATGGCGACGATCCCACCCACGTCGCCCGCGCGCTCGAGTCGTTCGACTCGTGTCTGGAGGAATGCCGGGGTGCGCATGTTACGGTCCTCTCTGACGGGCATCGGGCCGCCCGAAGGATGTGACAGCATGCGATCCGGAGGCTTTCCGTGCCGCTATGGCGGCTGTGACGTCCGCTTCGCCGTTACCGAGCAAGGCTCGATGAATTCGCTCATGGCCGCAAGCGCCGAGCGTTCCGCGCACGAGCTGGCGGTCCACGCCTACACCCACGTCCGGCTCGACGACATCACGAAGAAGCCGAGCTGGGCCATCCGTCGCGCCGTCGCCCCCAAACCCTGATGTATTTCGCCGCCGCGATTCGGTAGAATCCACGCACAACTGAATACGCGATGCCGGCCAGAGGTGCGGGCACCAGTAGCGCCGTCGAGGAACGAGCTTCCGCCGACACGGTGACCAGGGGTGTTCCGCCGGAGATGGTGATCCGACTCGGGATCGTCGTCTGGTCCGCGTTCCGGAAGGGCGCGGTCTGTCGCGACGGAGAGGGCACTCCGCCGCGGAGCGCTGACCGCAGCAGGGCTTCGATCGAAACGTCGGAGGCTGGTGCGCACGCGGCGCGACCGGCCTTTTTCATTGCCCACTGAGGGAGGAACGGCGTGCCGATCGAGCGCTTCGCGATCATCGACTCCACGCTCCGCGAGGGTGAGCAGTTCTCGAGCGCGCACTTCACCACCGCGGACAAGATCACGATCGCGAAGCTCCTCGACGACTTCGGCGTGGAGTACATCGAGCTGACGTCGCCGGTCGCGTCCCCGCAGTCGTGCGAGGACCTGCGGACCATCGCCTCGCTCGGCCTGCATGCAAAGGTACTTACGCACGTCCGGTGCCATATGGATGATGCCCGGGTCGCCGTGGAATCCGGTGTCACCGGGATCGACATCTTGTTCGGAACGTCGTCATTCCTCCGGGAGTTCTCGCACGGCAAGAGCGTCGACGAGATCATCGTCGAGGCCAGCCGGGTGATCGAATTCATCAAGGATCACGGGAAAGAGGTCCGGTTCTCCAGCGAGGACAGCTTCCGCTCCACCGAGGGTGACCTGCTCCGGGTCTACCAGGCGGTCGACAAGATGGGCGTGAACCGGGTGGGCGTCGCCGACACCGTCGGGATCGCCACGCCCCGGCAGTGCTACGCCCTCGCCGTCGAGCTCCGCCACCACGTCAGCTGTGACATCGAGTTCCACGGCCACAACGACGCCGGCTGCGCGATCGCCAACAGCTACAGCATCCTCGAGGGCGGCGCGACGCACATCGACACGAGCGTCCTCGGGATCGGCGAGCGCAACGGGATCACGCCGCTTGGCGGATTCATCGCGCGGATGTACGCCGACGATCCGGCCGCGATCAAGAAGAAGTACGACCTCCCGAAGCTCAAGGAGCTTGACGAACTCGTCGCCTCGCTCGTCAAGATCGAGATCCCGTTCGATGAGTTCGTCACCGGCAAGTACGCCTTTCACCACAAGGCCGGCATGCACACGAAGGCGATCTACGTCAACCCGACCAGCTACGAGATCCTCGACCCGGCGGATTTCGGTCTCACCCGCACGATCAACATCGCGCACCGGCTCACCGGCCACAATGCCGTGGGCAAGCGCGCCGAGGAGCTCGGGCTCACCTTCGGCAAGGATGAGCTCCGCGACATCACGAAGAAGATCAAGGCGCTCGCCGACGCCGGCCCGCTCTCGATGGACCAGCTCGATTCCCTGCTGAGAGAATGGGTCGTTGCCTAAGACGCTCGCTGAGCTGATCCTGTCCCGCCAGTCGGGCCGCGACGTGCAGGCCGGCGACCTTGTGATCGTCCCGATCTCGCGGGTGATGGTCCACGACTCGGTCATCGACGCGGTCATGGCCGGCCTCACCGACCTGGGCAAGGCCTCCGTATGGGATACGAGCAAGGTCGGCGTCTTCGTCGACCACGCCGCTCCGGCGCCGACGCCGGTCGTCGCCGATTCGCACCGCGTCCTTCGCGAGTGGGTGCGGGCGCAGGGGATCCAGACCTTCTACGACGCGGGCGAGGGCGTCTGCCATCAGATCATGGTCGAGGAGGGCTACTGCGAGCCGGGCACGGTGATCGTCGGCAGCGACTCGCACAGCAACTCCTACGGCGCGGTCGGCGCGTTCGGCGCCGGCATGGGCGCGACGGACATCGCCGTCGCGCTCGGCCTCGGCCGCACCTGGCTCCGCGTGCCGGAGTCGATCCGGGTCGAGTTCACTGGGACGCTCCGCCGCGGCGTCACGATGAAGGACGCGATCATGCGCGTGGTGCGCGAGATCGGCACCGACGGCGCGCGCTATGCCTGCGTCGAATTCCACGGCGTCGGCGATCTCCCGCAGGGCGACCGCATCACGCTCGCCGGCATGACGACGGAGATGGGCGCGAAAGCCGGCATCGTCGTCGGCACACCCGAAGCGCCCGCGTGGCTGCGGCCCGATCCCGACGCGACGTACCTGCGTCGGGTGGACGTCGACCTCTCGACGCTCGAGCCCCAGATCGCGATCCCGCCGCGGGTCGACCAGGTCTCGGACGTGAGCGAGGCGGTCGGCATCCCCGTGGACATCGTCTTCCTGGGCTCGTGCACGAACGGCCGGCTCGTCGACATGCAGCAGGCCGCCGCGATCCTGCGCGGCCGGCGCATCTCGCCGCGGGTGCGGCTCGAGGTCGTCCCGTCGTCGCGCCGCCAATTCGAGGACGCGATGGCCGACGGCACGCTCGGGATCCTGTCCGCCGCGGGTGCGGTCATCGGGAGCTCGGGCTGCGGACCCTGCCTCGGCCGGACCGGCGGCGTGCTGGCCGGCCAGGAGGTCTGCTTCTCGACCGCGAACCGCAACTACAGGGGCCGGATGGGGTCTCCCGACGCGTCCATCTACCTCGGCTCGCCGTACGTCGCGGCGGTCGCGGCGCTCACCGGCGTGATCGACGACCCGCGTCCGTACCTCGAGTCGAGCGACGCCGACTTCGACGCCCTGGTCGCGAAGCGCCGCCTGGACCGGGGCGATCGTGGGGCCGCGTCCGAGCGCTCAGGCGACCGTTCGCGCGAGCTCCTGCTGGCGCATCCGGTGGCGAACGCGCCATGGGTCGTGGGGATGGACCAGGAAGATTGATGGCACGCGCGTGGGTCTTTGGCGACGACCTCGACACCGACCAGATGGTCCCCGGCCGGTACGCGCCGTTCATGGTCGGCCAGGACAAGTTCCAGAACTACGCGTTCTACGACGCGCGGCCGGGCTTCGCGAAGGAAGTGCGGCCCGGCGACATCCTGGTCGGCGGGGAGAACTTCGGCTGCGGGAGCTCGCGCGAGTACGCGGTCGCCGCGCTGAAGAAGCTGGGCATCGGTGGGGTCGTGGCGAAGAACTTCGCCCGGATCTTCTTCCGCAACTGCATCAACCTCGGGATCCCCGTCGTCGAATCCGCGGACGCGGTTGCGCTCGCGAAGGACGGCGATGAGGTGACGCTCGATCTGGCGGCCGCGGTCCTGCGCACGCCGCAGGGGAACGCGATCATCCGTCCGCTCGCGCCGTTCGCCCAGGAGATCCTCTCGGCCGGCGGGGTGGTCCAGTACCTCGCG
Source organism: Candidatus Limnocylindria bacterium (assembly GCA_036564905.1). Taxonomy (GTDB): domain Bacteria; phylum Chloroflexota; class Limnocylindria; order P2-11E; family P2-11E; genus UBA4735. The sequence goes on along the minus strand of DATCOD010000095.1, from coordinate 6,803 downwards.
GCGCACGGAGACTTCCCGAAGGTCTCCTAGCGAAGGTCGACCGCCACCGGCAGCGCACCGCGGGCCCAGCTCGAAAGCTTCTTCCCCTCGGTCCAGCCCATGTACTTGCGGTCCAGCAGCTCGCGCGCGGCCGCATCCTCCTTCGTACGCGGTCGGACGAATCGCGCCTTCGCCTCGGCGGTCCGCGAGTTGATGCGCACCTTCACCGTCGGGTGCTTCCGGATGTTCCTGACCCAGTCAGCGGAGTCGCCGCCGCCGCTCAACAGGTAGAGCGTGCCGTTGCGGATGCCGAATCAGATCTCGATCTCGTGCGGCGTCCCGCTCTTTCGGCCGGTCGTCGTCAGGTAGCAGACGTCCTCATCGGCGAGGCGCTCGAACATCAGTCGGCCAGCGCCGAGTGCAGCCACGTCGTGACCGCGGCCAGCATCTCGGACCGGTGCGACGGCCGGGTGAAGCTGTGATCGGCGCCGGCGATCGTCACGAGCTCGTGGCGCACGCGCGCTTGCGTGAGCACGGCCGCGTACCGGTCCGCTTCGCCGGGCGCCACGACCTCGTCCGCGGCCGGCCGGACGATGAGGACCTTCGCCCGCGTCCGCGAGATCTCGGCGAGCGGCTTCGCGGCGCCGAAGTAGTCGCGGGCCGCGGGCGTCGAGATGAGCACGGCCGCCTGGATCCGCGAGTCGCGTCCCGCGGCCATCGCAGCCACCGCGCCGCCGAACGACCAGCCGAGGACCCCGACGCGTTGGGGTATCGACGGATGCGCGCGGAGGAGCCGGACCGCGCCGCCCGCATCCGCGAGGCCTGCGAACGCGTCGCCGTCGACCCGGAAGGTGAACCGCAGCGCGGCGATGCCGGCGAGCGCGATGGCGTCGCAGAGATACACGGTGTCGGCCATCGTGCCGCCGCGCCCCGGGAGGACCGCGACCCCGCCGACCGTCTCGCCCTCGGGCAGGTGGAGCAGGGCCTCGACCTCGGTGTCCGCGACGGGGAACGAGACGCGCTGGAGCACTACGCGGGCGGCGCCGGCCTCGCGGGGACCTCGGGCAGCGCCAGCATCTCGAGCACCATCTCGCGCCGGTCGATCGCCGTGCGGCTCGAGATGAGCTCGAGGACCTTCTTCCGGCCCTTCATCTTCCCGATGAGCATCGCGCCGACGAGCTTGTCGCCCAGGAAGAACAGCCGCTTGTAGTTGCGGCCCTCGTAGTCGACCTCGACGATCGCCTCGGCGTCCGGCTCCTCCTCGGTCGTGACGCCCATGACGGAGATGTTCGAGTCGAACATCCCCGACGCGTAGGTCGGCACCTCCACGTACGGCTGCTTCGCGCCGAGCATGTTCTTGGCGACGTGCCGGCCGTGGTTCAGCGAGTTGTCCCAGGTGCCCATGCGGTGGTGGCGCTGCGAGACCACGTCGTAGAACTCGGCCACGTCCCCGGCGGCCCACACGTCCGGCAGGTTGGTTTCGAGGAATTCGTTGGTCTTGATCCCGACATTCGTCTCGAGCGCGGTGTCCTTGAAGATGTCGATGTTCATCGTGAGGCCAAGGCCGACGCCGACGATGTCGGCGTTCGCGCTGAAGCCTGCCGTTCCGGTGACCTTCACGCTGCCGTTGGACCGCTCGATCTTCGCGATCGCCTCCTCATAGTGCAGGTGCACACCCGCGTCCTCGGCGAGGAGCGTCACGATCTTGCCGCCGGCCTCGTCGAGGGCGCGACGGAGGAACCATGGACCGCGCATGAGCCAGTGCGTCTCGAGCTTGCGGAACGCGAACGCCTCCGTGAGCTCGTAGCCGATGAACGAGCCACCGAGGATCACCGCGACCTTGGAGTCCGGGATCTTCGCGACCATCGCCTTCGTCTCGTCGAAGTACTGGAAGTTGAAGACCGCCGGGGCGTCGCTCGCGCCCTCGCACTTCAGCGGATTCGGCCGGCCGCCGGTGGCGATGAGGAGCTTGTCGTAGGTGAGCTCGCCGCCGGGCGCCATCGTCACGGTCTTGTGCTCGAAGTCGACCTGCGTGACCTTCGTCTCGAGGCGCAGGTCGATCCGGTTCTTGTCGTGCCACTCCTGGTCTCGGACGTACACCCGCTGCTCGAGGAGCACGCCCTTCAGGTAGCGGGGGAGGGAGACGCGGTTGTAGAGCGTGTACTTCTCGTCATCGATCATCACGATCTCGCACGCCGCATCGTCCTTGCGGAGCTGCTCCGCCGCGTAGGTGCCCGCCGCGCCGTTGCCGATGATCACGAAGCGAGTGGGGTTCGCGCCCAAGCGTCGTCCTCCGATGTGCAGTGTCGTGAAAGTGTCGCGGAAAACATGACCGTCTGCGAGCTAGGAGCGCTCCCGGTCTCGGTAGGTCGTCCAGACGAGTGCCTTACGCGCAAGGCACGGCGCCCCATCCGGGTACAGCAACGGTAGGAGGCGTCGCGCTTCTTTCGTCGCGTACTTCAGAACGTGTAGGTCATTCGGGTGCTGACGCTTCCGATACAAGGCGCCACGGAAGCCATGAAGACGTGCGAGCTCCTGCTGCAGCCATTCAAGGTGCGGGCGGCTTGCGCTGTGAAACAGCGCGACGAGTGCCTCATAGGGGCGCGTGCCCGTTGGTACGGTGTACCAATAAGTCCTGACGGATCCATCTCCGTCGAGCAGACCGCGGACCACTGAGAGCAGGAACGCATCCGGGACGGCAATGGCACCGATCGTCAGACTCTTTCGCTGCGTAATTCCGATCGAGATGAGCCAGTTGAAGAGAATCTGATTGCCGAGTTGGGCGCGATAGGCGGGAAGGCGGTGCGGCCTGATCTGGACGCCGATCTTGACGCTCTGCCCGACGCAGGCGAGGAATGTCTCCACCAGTTGGCGATCGGTGCTTGTGAAGGTGATCGCCCTGCCGGTGAGGCAGCCGTCCGTCGCGATCAGGCCCACCGCGTACGCCAAGTCCTGGGTCCAATCGACTCGGCCGAGTGGGTACAGCCGGCTGGTGGGGCTTCTTGAGTAGGGGAGGCGCTTGCGGCCCAGGCGTGCTGCGGCATTCCGTGCGATGGACTCGTTCGTCGCGGCTGTCAGCCCACGCGCCCAATTTGGGGCGTCCACGCTTTGCTGCTGCCATCCGTGCGACGCGTCCGTCGGTTGCTGCCGTGAGCCCGCGGGCCCATCCGATCCGCTGGACTTCCGCGGCTGCCATGCCACCCGTATGGCAACAACGCGGCGTCGGTGCAATAGGACCCGCGGTGCCGGCGGCGGGATTCGAACCCGCACTGTGCCGTTTTTAGGGCGGCTCTCTCTAAACCAGTTGGAGTACGCCGGCCCCGTAAGTATCGCCTTGTCGGCGCGCTGCACGCTACCGCTTCGCCGGCGCCTCGACGTTCACGGTCACCGTGCCGCTCCCGGCGCGGGAGAAGACCGCGAGGTTCGGCTCGGTGCCGGGATTCGACTCGCGGTGCGCCGCGCCCGCCGGGACGTGGATGAAGTCGCCCTCGCGCGCGTCGAATGCGCCGCCGCTGAACTCCATGTGCAGGGTCCCCTTGAGGACGTAGATCGACGTCTCGTGCGTGCCATGGTGGTGCCACCCGCTCATCACGCCCGGGCCGACGCTCACGGTTCCGGAGGTCAGCCCGTCGGCGGTGATCGCGTGCGCGCGGGTCATCCCCGGAGTCGGGTTCGGGTCCGGGTCGAGCGCGTCCTTCTTGATCAGGCGCAATTCAGATGTCACGTTCGTCCCGTCCCTTCAGGTCGTCCGTGCCCCACCGCTCGTGCTGCACGTGGAGCTGCGCGCCGCGCTTGGCGATCCAGTTGTCCACCAGCCTGGCCCGCGTCGCATCGCCGGGCTCACGCGCGACGGCGTGGTGATGGTTCGCGCATTCGAGACGCACCTCGCCCGGCGCGCGGACATACGGGAACATCGGCAGGCCGCACTCTTCGCAGTCGAGGGTCCCGTCGGCCTTGAGGTCGCGCAACACGTGTCCGATCTCCAACGTTGTGGTCTGTCCTCGCTCCCGGCTACACTATGCAGGACCGCCCTGGCCTACGGCCGGGGCGCCTTTTCGCCCCGAACCAGGGCAGCCCGCCCCCACTGGCGGGACCCGACGACGTTCGCGGCAGACCCAGGAAAGGAAGGTGGGATCACCGCATGCGTCCATACGAGCTCATGTACCTCATCCAGCCGACCGCCGACGAAGAGCGCCTGACCGCCGTGAGCGAACGGCTCCAGCAGTCCATCGGCTCGCTCGGCGGCAAGGTCGAGAAGGTGTCGCCGCCGATCCGCCGGCGCCTCGCCTACGAGATCGGCAAGTACCGCGACGGCCAGTATGGCGTCCTCGAGTACTCGCTCCCGCCGGATCAGTCCCGCGAGTTCGAGCGCACGATCAAGCTGACCGAGGACATCCTGCGTCACATCGTCATCCGTCGCGACGAATGATTTGAGGAAGTAAAGCAATGGCATCGATGGCCAAGATCTCGATCATCGGCAACGTCGGGCGCGACCCCGAGATGCGCATGACCCCGCAGGGGCGGCCGGTCTGCGACTTCTCGGTCGCGGTGAACCGCGTCTCCACCAGCGGCGGCGAGCGCTCCGAACAGACCGACTGGTACCGCGTGAGCTGCTGGGGCAAGCAGGCCGAGACCGCGCAGCAGATCATCCAGAAGGGCCAGCAGATCTACGTCGACGGGCGCTTCAGCCCGCGCACGTACACGAATAAGGACAACGTCGAGAAAACGAGCCTCGACATCAGCTGCAACGACTTCCAGCTCCTCGGCCGCCGCGCGGACCGCGAGGGTGGGATGGGCGGCGGCGCGATGCCCGGTGCACCGGGCGCGACCAACCAGCAAGAGCCGGGAACGTTCGACCCGGACGAGATCCCGTTCTAAGGAGCTGAGATGAGCCAGGAACGTTCCGGTCCGCGTCGAGATGCCCGCTCCGGCGGTGGGTCGCGCGATCGCGGCGGCGACGACCGCGGTGGCAGCGACCGCCCCCGCTTCGGCGGTGCGCGGCGCCCGCGCCGCAAGGTCTGCGCGTTCTGCGTGGACAAGGTCAAGAAGATCGACTTCAAAGAGGTCGGCCGCATCCGCCGCTACATCAGCGACCGCGGCAAGATCGACCCGCGCCGCAAGAGCGGCACCTGCGCGAAGCACCAGCGGATGCTCACCGCGGCGCTCAAGCGCGCGCGCCACATGGCGCTCCTCCCGTACACCGCCGAGCACGTGCGCGCGCTCATGAGCCCACAGGCCCGAGCCATGGCCGGCGGCCCACCGCCACCGAAGCCCGACCGTCCGCCGTACCGCCCGGGTGGCTACGGCGCCCCGGGTGGCTTCCGGCCCGCCGGGGCCGCTCCGGGTTTCCAGGGCGCCCCGCAGGCGCCGCAGGGCGCTCCGGCAGCCGCTCCGCACGCCCCTGCGCCGCAGCCCGCGGCGCCGGCCCCGAAGGCCGAGCCCGCGGCATAGCCCGCGCGATTCACGCACCATGGAGGCCGGCAGCGATGCCGGCCTCTTTTTACTTTCAGGAGGGATGACGATGGCGACCGCGAAGGATCCGATCTGCGCGATGGATGTCGACACCGCGACTCCGCCGGGCGGCACGAGCGTGCACGCCGGCAAGACCTACTACTTCTGTTCGAACGGGTGCCGCAAGACCTTCGAGCAGGACCCCGCGAAATACACGGCCTGAGCTAGGCGGCGGGTGCGGGCGCGGGGAAGAGCACCGGCACGCCGAACGCCATCACCATCGTGGCGAGCAGAAGCAGCGCTCCGAGCTTGATCCGCGTCGTGGTCGGCTTGTCGCGGGCCAGGAGGATGAGGCTCCCCGGCAGCAGCGCGACGCCGAACAGCCCGAGCACCGGCAGCGAGCCGATGAGCAGGCTCGCGGCGAACGCCAGCCAGAGCAGCGTGTCGCTGCGTTTCACGGTCAGCCCGCGCATCCAGGTCGCGTAGATCGCACCGGTCACGAGCGCGATCGGCAGCGCGAAGAAGATCCCGAGCAGGCCCGCGCCGAGGATGAGCCCGAGCGAGAACGCGACGAGCCGCACGGTGAGGTCGAGGCCGTCGTGGCGGTCGGCCAGGACGACCCACCCGGCATAGATCGCGAGCGGGAAGCCGACGAAGGGCATCGCGAGCGCGCCGTTGCCGTTGAGCGCCCACGGGCCGAATGCGAGCTGCGTGTCGCTGAGGATCTGGGTGAGCAGCAGGACGACCAGGCCGATCGCGCCACCGGCGAGGAACGTGACCCACGGCCGGGACGGCCGCTTCTCCGCGATGCTCTGGGCGCGCATCGGCGCCATCCTAGCCAACCCACAAGGAGAGGCCGGCCTTTCGGCCGGCCTCGCTCAGATCGGATGCGGGAACCGCTACGCGGTCTTCTGGGCCTCGTGCAGCGGCTTCTTGTCGATGCGGAGCAGGCTCTGGTCCTTCGCCGGGATCGTGAACGGGATCACGCCCGGGATGAGCCACTCGGTCCACATCTTGTCCACGGTCGCCTGGAAGTGCTCCACGTCCTCGTCGAGGAAGTGGGCGAACCGGCCCTGGCGCTTCAGGTACTCGTACACCGGCTTGCGCTTCTTGCGGCCCTCGGCGATCTGGCGGGTCGGACCGGTGAGGTTGCAGACCCCGTCGATCACTTCGTAGAGCGGCCAGATGCCCGTCTCGACCGCGAGGTGGCCGAGCTCCTGGCTGTACTGGGGGTGGTAGTCCCAGCCCTTGGGGCACGGGTCGAGCGTGTGGACGAACGTGGGTCCGCCGAGCTCGAGGGCTTTGCGGATCTTGTTCATGAGGTCCACCGCGTACGCGGCGCAGCCGGCCGCGATGTACCGGGACTCCGGGTG